>JAAZGH010000078.1 GCA_012511325.1 Clostridiales bacterium
CGGATCTTTTTCTTATAATAATTTATGATGTCAACAGCATATGAATATTGTCCCGGACGATTAATCGCATAATCGCTTAAGATTACTCCCGGCATATTTCTGATTCCTAATCTCGTCATTTCCCGGCGATAGCCGGCAGGAGTCATATATTCATCTCTGTGTGGTGCCATGCCTAAAGGCATAACAATAATCTGAGAGAATTTGTTGAGCCTGATTAGCTCTTCCAAGATCATTTTGTGTTCATTATTAAAGGGATCAAATGATCCGCAAAAGATTGCTACTCTTATCTTTTCAGCCAAGTATCACTTAACCCCTTTCACAAATTTCTTATTTATTGTGTGGTATTTCCGGAATCTAAGTTCCCGACAATGGTTCATAGCGATTGACATTTATCGAACCTTGACGAATTTTCTCAGATGCCTGCAAAGCTGCCTGCATCAGAGCGATTTGCGAGTCGACCCGTTGCTCGTCAGGAGTCTGATCTCTAAATCTGATATACGAACCGTCAGCTTGCATAATTCGCGCGCGATCAGTATCCAGCATTTGATAGATCAGGATCTCTAAAACCCGTTCACGACACTGTTTATCTTCGATTGGGAATAAGATTTCAATGCGCCGATCAAAATTACGCGGCATCCAATCCGCGCTAGAAAGGAAAATATCTTCGCGACCGTCATTATAGTAATAGAATATTCTACTGTGTTCCAGGAACCTGCCGACCAGACTGCGTACTTCGATATTCTCCGATAAGTCCTTGACTCCTGCCTTCAACCCGCAGATACCCCTGACAATCAAGCAGATTTTGACTCCGGCTTGTGAAGCTGAATATAGCGCTTCTATAATCTCAGAATCAATCAAAGAATTGATCTTTGCCACGATTACAGCTCTGCGTCCGGCCTCAGCATGCTTTTGCTCCTGTTTAATTCTGGTCAGAGTATCTTTGCGCAGCCAACGCGGTGCAGGGATGATTTTGCGCCAGCCCATAGGTATTGAATAACCGGAAATCATATTGAAGAAATCTGTCGCATCCTGACCGATTTGCTCGGATGCTGTCCACAGCCCTACATCGGTATAGATCTTGGCCGTTATATCATTATAGTTTCCGGTTCCCAGATGGACATAGCGTTTGATGCCGGATTTCTCCCGTCTTACAATCAAAGTAATTTTACTATGAGTTTTCAGGCCTTTTAGACCATAGATGACATGACAACCGACTCTTTCCAAGCGTCTGGCCCAATGAATATTGCTCTCTTCATCAAATCTGGCCTTTAACTCGACTAAAACCATAACGTGTTTGCCATTTTCCGCGGCTTCCGCCAGAGCTTTTACAATAGGCGAATCCCCACCGACTCTATATAGAGTTTGTTTAATAGCCAACACATCGGGATCTCTTGCTGCTTGCTGAATTACTTTGATTGTCGGATCAAAAGACTCAAATGGATGATGTAAAATCAGATCATTCTCCCGGATAATATCGAAACAGTCCGGATTTCGCTCCGAACCGAAAGCCGGTGTGATTTGACCTCTGAATTTTTCATAGTGCAAATCCGGATTAGGATACAAATTTTTAATCTTATCTACAAATTTTAAATCAATCGGACCCTTAATCCTGAAAACAGCCTGGTCTGTAACATTCATCAGTGTCTGCAAAATCTTGAGGACCTTCTTGTCAGCTTCTCTTTGGATTTCCAGCCTAATGATATTCCCACGTTCGCGCTCCCACAAAATCCCTTCCATTTCAACCATCAAATCGGAAATTTCATCGTCATCCAATTCATAATCCGCATTCCGCATTACTCTGAAACAGGCGGTTGATTCGATTTCCTGATTATAGAAGAGTTGATTGAGGAACTTTGCAATTACCTCCTCAATTAAAACAAAGCGTTTTTCTTCACCCGGCAATTTAATTAATCGCGGCAGAATTGACGGGACTTCAACAATGGCAAAGGCAGTTGATTCTAAGGCATTTGTTTTTTCCTCTTGAGTTACAAGGGTGACGAAAAGATTTAGATTCTGATTGGGAATTAAAGGAAAAGGCCTGCCCGCATCAACTGCCAGGGGAGTTAAAACCGGATAAATATTATTCTCAAAATGTTTTGCCAGATAAGCATATTCTGCTTCCGTAATTTGATCCATTGTCAAATAATTAATATTCTCAGCTTGTAATGCCGGCATAATTTGTTTGTTAAAGGTTCTATATTGATCCTTATAAAAATCATGGCAGCGATCCATTAATGCTTCCAATTGTTCTGACGGAGTCATATTGGCCAGATCCTTTTTATTTGATCCGGATTCAATCAAATTGTATAAAGAAGCAACCCTAACCATAAAATGCTCGTCTAGATTTGAACAAGTGATGGCCAGAAAATTAAGCCGCTCATAACGGGGATAAGTTGAGTCTTGCGCTTCTTCCAATACCCTCTGGTTAAAATCCATCCAGCTCAGTTCACGATTAATCATGCGCTCGCCTTCTAAGACCGGATATTCCCGCTTAAGGGAAAACTTTTGATCGATAATCTCATTAATTGTCAGCGACATCCTCTGCTCCTTGGTTTTTGCTTGCTTTATGTCTGTTCTGGTACTATTGACAGTCTTAATTCTGTACCGTAGATTTTTTGAAAGTATTTAGCAGGTTTTTGAGAGCTCCACAATTCTGAGGTTAAATCCTGATTTGATTCCAGGATAACCTTGATATGTCGCTTGCGAACTTCTGTTGTGATCTTTTTCACCTTGGCCTTATGCCCCGTATCTAAAGTATTTGCCATACTAAGCAATACTGCCAATTTGAAAAAAATCAATTGCTCCCGGGAAGTTAAGAAGATATCTTCATAATTTAAGTCGAAAAAATCATCTGAATGGTGTTTGACCAGGAGGGCAATTAATTCTATCTCCTGATTGCTGATACCTATCAAATCAGATGACTTAATCACCTCATAAGCTATCTCCCCGTCCTGCTTTACTGTGTAGAATTTACCTATATTATGTAAAATAGCCGCCATCCTTAAAATAAAACGATGGCGTGGTTCCAGCCCGTGCTGTGTTTGAAATTGATCAAATAACTGCATTGCCAGTTTTTCAACTTGTTCTATATGTTTCAGATTCGCATGGTGTCTTTTGGCGATTTGTTTGGCAAAACTTAAAGCATCATTGGTCTGTCTTTGATCTTTCTCAATCAAATTCAACTGCTCAGCCTTTTTGACAATCAAACCGTCAGCTAGCACGACATCCGGCAGGATAATTCGATCTAAGCCTGTAAACTCAAACATTTCCTTGATCACCATGGCAACAGGCAACAAAAGGGTGGCCTGCTCCTGGCTAATATCAAATTTGCGAATCAATTCAAAACTGGAATTATTGACTATAATATCGAATAATTCCTTAAATTTTTTGAACGGCAGCTCAGCTGTTCCACTCAAGGGCAATTCGGCTAAATATCGCCAGAGGGCTAAATCATTGCCTACCAAAATAAAATTTTTGTAATCTGTCTTTTTAGGGACAAAAGAGCGATAGTAGTCCAAATCCCCGGAAATATATTCAAGCATTAATGAAATAAAGTCGGACGTATGTTGTTCCAACATAGACAGTCTGTCACGTACTTGCAAAGAACCCAGCAAGATATTTTGGGTAAAAGCTAATTCTCTTTTATCGAACAGTGTTAATTGAGTGCTGCCGGCACC
>JAAZGH010000003.1 GCA_012511325.1 Clostridiales bacterium
CTGTGAGCCATTGCACGGCGGAACGGGAGATAAAAGACGGCTCAGACCATGAGGTGGGCAGGATTTTGCCCAGAGCGTCTACTATTACCGAGTTAAGAGCTTGATACTTCATGGACTAATTATAATCATTCTTGGTCCAAGCGCAAATCATCAACTACTCAATTCGCTGAACCCGTTGAATCAGAAATAAATGCGGTTGCAAGACCTATTGTCACAGACATTGTAGAAGAGACATTGTTGAATCATAAAAAATTGACATTAGAGCGGGGCTGCGTTATTATTGTTCGGCAACCGCTTTGGAGGGGTATCCAATTTCGCGCGGGCGAAAACCCTAATACTCGAGCGAGAATGCAGGAGGAATCAGATGTACGCTATCATTATGACAGGCGGCAAACAATATAAAGTTCGCGAAGAGGACGAGCTTTTTATCGAGAAGATCGACGGTGAAGCCGGTGATAAAGTGGAGTTCGCCGAGGTTCTGGCTGTGTCCGGGGCTGACGGGCTTAAAGTCGGCACCCCGCTCCTGGAGGGAGCTAAAGTTGAAGCGGAGATTGTTAAGCAGGGCAGACATAGGAAGATCAGAATTCTGAAGTACAAGGCCAAGAAACAATATCGCCGCAGACAGGGCCATCGCCAGCCATATACCAAGGTCAAGATCACCAAGATCTTGCCTTAAGATGATTAAGGTTACTATCTGGCGCACCGGTTCAGGTTTTACTCCTGCCTTTAGCATGACAGGCCATGCAGGGCAGGGGGAATATGGAGAAGATATCGTCTGTGCCGCCGTTTCCGGCCTGGCACAGAGTATCATAGGATCTTTGCAGGAGATAGTCGGGTTAGAGCCGATCTATACTCTCAAGCCGGGGAATATCTGCTGCCGGATCAACGAAGAAGAATTAGATCAGACCGGACGGATTCAGGCCGATGCCCTGATGCGAGCTGTGGAGATCGGAGCCAGACAGATACAGGAAAGCTACGGCAGCCGGTTCCTTACCGTCGAAGTAAAAATAGAGTCAGGAGGCTTACAATGATTAGAATAGATTTACAGTTATTGGCACATAAAAGGGGTATGGGCTCGACCAGAAACGGCCGTGATTCACGCGCTAAAAGGCTGGGCGCCAAGCTAGGCGATGGTCAATTCTGCCTGGCGGGCAGCATTATCTATCGTCAGCGCGGAACCAAGATTCATCCCGGTACCAATGTGGGCAAAGGCAAGGATGATACCCTGTTTGCAACTATTGACGGTCTGGTGCGTTATGAGCGGATGGGTCGCAATCGCACCTGTGCCAGTGTTTATCCGCTAGAGTAAATTGTTTTACGATCGTGCCAGATTAATTGTCCGTTCCGGCAATGGCGGGAACGGACATATGTCTTTTTACCGGGATAAGAATATTCCCACCGGTGGTCCCGATGGTGGAGACGGCGGCAGAGGCGGCAGTGTGATCATGCGTGTTGACACTGCCAAGAATACTCTGATTGATTTCCGTTTCCGCCATAAATTTTTCGCTGAACACGGCGCCAACGGCGGCGCCAATAAAGAACCGGCAAATCCGCTGCCGATCTGATCATCCCGGTACCTCCCGGAACTATGGTTCGCAGGGAAGATACTGATGAGCTGATTGCCGATCTGATTGAGCCCGGTGATGAGGTCGTGCTGGTCAAAGGCGGCAGGGGCGGTATCGGCAATGCGAAATTTGCTACTTCCGTGCGTCAGACACCGCGTTTTGCTACGGCAGGCAAGACCGGGCAGGAGTTGGCGATTAAACTGGAATTGAAGTTGGTCGCCGATGTGGCTCTGATAGGTTTCCCCAATGCCGGCAAGTCAACCCTGCTATCTGTTATTTCAGCGGCCAAGCCGAAAATAGCCGACTTTCCCTTTACAACAACGGAGCCGGTGCTGGGCGTAGTGACTAAGGGAGACTTCAGCTTTGTGGCAGCGGATATTCCGGGTTTGATTGAAGGAGCGGCCGACGGAGCCGGTATGGGGCATGATTTCCTGAGACATATTGAACGCACCAGAGTTTTGTTGCACCTGGTGGATGTTTCCGGGCAGGAGGGCAGGGATCCATATTCAGATTTCATTATTATTAACCGGGAGCTCAGGGAGTACAGGCCGGAACTGGCCAAACGACCGCAATGGGTTTTGCTGAATAAGATTGATTTAGCCGATCCGGCCAAAATCAGGGAGCTGCGAAGCAAATTGGAGCAGGAAGGCTATCCGGTCTATGAGATCTCGGCCGCGACAAAAGAGGGAGTAGATAAGCTGGTCAATGATCTGGCGGCGACAGTGGCTAAATTGCCCCCGTTTTTTCCGGATGAAACCAAAGAGCTGCGCAAGGTCTATCGTTTTGAGCCGGAAGAGAAATTTACTATCGTCAGGCAGGGTGGGCTCCTTTCTGTTAAAGGAGCTTGGATTCGTGAGCTTATTCAGTCGACTAATTTCAGCGATTATGAGTCCAGGCGCCATTTCCAGAGAAAGGTTGACGAGGCCGGGCTGGAAGATGCTTTGCGAGCTGCAGGCATGAAATACGGAGATACAGTCCTGCTGGATGGCACTGAGTTCGAATTTACAGACTGAAACAATAAAATTTGCAAATAATTTGCCAATAATTTGACCAATCAGGTTATAATTGATGTAATCTATAATTGTTCAAATAATAAATAAAAATTATATCTGAATGAAAGTGAGGACACATAATGCAAAAATATATCTGTGATCTTTGCGGCTGGGTTTATGACCCGGAACTGGGCGACCCGGACAACGGCGTAGAGCCGGGTACAGCATTTGAAGATCTTCCGGAAGATTGGGTTTGTCCGTTGTGCGGAGCTTCAATCGAAGATTTCTCACCGACCGACTAGATAGATTAGAGGACATATAAGACTGTATCAAAATGCTTTTGATGGCCGGTTGCCCTATGACCGGTCATTTGATTATCGAAAGGATTTTCCATGTTAAAGATTTCTGATTTTGTCTATGAGGTAGGTGCCCCGCATCCGGAGCTGCTTTATTTCGATAAGCTGGTTCCCACTACTTATGGAACAACATATAATTCATATCTGATCAAAGGTGAGAAAACTGTCCTGATTGATCCTGTCGATCCCGGCAAGAAGGAGATTCTCTTGCAAAATCTGCAGGAACTGGGCATTACCAAGTTGGATTATCTGATCTGCCTGCACGCGGAACAGGATCATTCCGGAGCGACCGTAGACCTGCTGAAAGCGTTCCCGGAGGTCAAATTGGTCGGCAGCGCCAAAGTTGCAGAGCTGATGGAGCATCATCTCCACATCCCGCGCTCCGATTTTCTTATCCTGTGCGATGACGAAGAACTGGAGCTGGGCGATCTGACTTTACGTTTTAAGACCATTCCCTTTGCCCATTGGCCGGACAATACCATGGTCTATCTGGCAGAGGAGAAAATGCTGTTTTCCTCAGATTTGTTCGGTTCACATTATGCGGCGGAAGATCCGGCTCAGGCCGATCTTGCCAAACAGAAAAAGGCCGCCCAGGAATACTACGCGGAGATTATGATGCCGACACGTCGGCAGGTGGGCAAATATGTCCAATGGACCAAAGATCTCAATCCCGCTCTGATTTTGCCGTCACATGGACCTGTCTGGCGGGATCCTGATTCGATTCTGAGTCTGTATGAGCGCTGGACATCCGATGCTGTCGAACCCACAGTCGTAATACCCTACGTCAGCATGCATGATTCTACGGAATTGATGGTCAAACATCTGGAACAGAAAATCAAGGAACTTGGTCTGGAGGTAGCTACTGTAGACTTGGGAGATAGCGACAGAGATCTCCGGGTCTCGGCCGGCGAGACTTTGTACCGGTCGGTTGACGCCGCTGCGATTGTTATGGCTACACCGACAGTGTTGGGCGGCCCGCATCCCAATCAGGCCTATTTGGCTCTGCTATTGAATGCTATGCGCGTGAAAACCAAGTTTATGGGTCTGATCGGCTCTTATGGCTGGGGCACCATGGTAGAAAAAAATATGCTCTCCCTGCTGGACAAGGTCAAAGCGGAGCAATTGCCTGCTGTTCTTTGCCTCGGCCTGCCCGGGGAAGAAGACTATATCGCCCTGGATCGCTTGGCTGAGGAATTGGTTAACAAGATTAAGGCTTTGCCGGCGGAGACTTTGTTGATTTAATATTGGCTTAATCCGCAAGCAGATGCTGCAGAATTATTTCATAGAGATCAAATGAAGCCGTCTCCCACGCGGAGGCGGCTTTTTCCGCCATGGTTTTGGTGGGAAAAGTTAGTTCCAGCCGGAAGTTAGGATTCTCCTGCTCAAAGCGTTCCAAAATCAGCAGCCATTCTCCGGCTGCGGTTGGCTGCAAGCGTGAGCTGTGTGCCTCAATTTGATGTTTCTCGCCTGATAATTGAATAATCCTGCGTTGCAGCCATTTTTGCAAAGAGGCCGGGATCTGGTGCTCCAAGGCCTGTAGCACTTCCAGACCATGAGATGTAATATCCAATCTTTCGACAGCTTGATTGGCGGCATCCAGATGAGGTTCGCTTTTTCTGATGGCCTGATGAACTAATTTACTTTCCTTTAATTCCGCCAGCGCAAGACTATATTCAATGAAATTCATTTGCAAAGAATCCACGGCGGCATCAGCCAGCATTCCCTGACGAATGCCGGGGAGCTGATTGACAATTTTCAGGATAATAATTTTGTTCAGTGTTTCTTGATCTAAGGCCATGTTATTTCCTTTGCGAGACCTTTGCAGTCCTAAATAATTTCATTCGTATAGAGAAAGGTTTCCGGTATTGCTTATGCGTGTAAATAATTATAACATGTACTCCTGTCTAGGCGGATAAGGGAATGGTATAATGAGCACCTGTAATCTAATTTGACCGGAGGAAAAATGTCAACAGTCCTAGTAACAGGCGGAGCAGGTTATATTGGCAGCCATACAGTCCTGGCGCTATTACGGGAAGGTCATTCAGTGATCATAGCTGATGATCTTAGAAACAGCAAAATTGAAGTTGTGCGCAGGATATATGAGCTTTCGGGCCGAGATTTTTCTTTTCACCAGACTGATGTCTGCAACAGCGATGCTATGCGACGCATCTTTGAGAATTTCCGGATTGATGCTGTTCTCCATTTTGCCGGCCTGAAAGCCGTGGCTGAATCCGTGGCGGTTCCACTCGCTTACTATCGCAATAATCTGGACAGTACTCTAACCTTATTGGAGCTAATGACAGAGTTTAAAGTGACAAAAATTGTTTTCAGCTCTTCCGCAACTGTCTATGATCCGACTTCCCCGCTGCCTTTGTCTGAACAGTCAGCTCTGCGTGCGAGCAACCCCTATGGCTGGAGCAAGTTGATGAATGAAAAGATCTTGCGTTCCTATGCTGTAGCGGAACCGGCGGCTTCGATCGTTCTTCTGCGCTATTTCAATCCCATCGGAGCGGATAAGAGCGGACGTATCGGAGAGGATCCTAAAGGCATTCCCAATAATCTCATGCCGTATATTACACAAGTAGCAGTGGGCAAAAGAGAAGCGCTTAAAGTCTTCGGCGCTGACTATCCGACGCGCGACGGCACGGGGGTCAGGGATTATTTGCATGTGCTTGATCTGGCCGCAGGACATCTCCTGGCTTTGGACTATCTGTCTGAGATGAAAGGAGTTCAAGCTTTCAATCTCGGAACCGGCAGAGGATACAGTGTGCTGGAAGTGATCAGCACATTTGAAGAGGTTTCGGGGCGCAAGATCAATTATGAAATCACGGAGCGGCGCAGTGGTGATTTAGCGGAAATCTACTCCGATCCCTCGTTGGCTGCCAGTGTTCTGGGCTGGCGGGCTGAGTGTGATCTTAAGGAGATGTGCCTTGATTCCTGGCGCTGGCAGGAGCAAAATCCCAACGGTTATGAGGAGGAATACTCAACTGATATTTGATCTCCTTATCATCATTTTTCTTTTAGGATCTTTCTATTGGGGTCTGCGACGCGGCTTATTGCGCTCTCTGGCCGACCTGGTCATAATTCTGATCGCCATGGCAACTTCTTTTATTTTGGTCCGTCCCGGGAGCAGCTGGCTTTTGCAGCAAGGTTTTTTCGGCGGCAAAATGCAAGAGCTGACACAGAAGATACAAGTCCTCGCAGCGGATAATAACGGAATGATTACGGACGTTCTAACTAAGCTCGGCTTGCCCAATGTGTGGATTCGCTATATTACCGATCAGGCAGGCGGAGAGAATCAGAGCTGGATTGAGAATATAGCACAGTCATTAACTAAGCTGGCAGTTGCCGTTCTGGTTTTTTTGATTTTATTTACCATAGTTAATGTGATTTTAAAAGTGGTTACCAGGAGTTTGACCAAAATGCTGGACAATATATACCTGGTTGGTTTTCTGAATAGAATGGGCGGCGGGTTAATCAATCTCGCCC
>JAAZGH010000079.1 GCA_012511325.1 Clostridiales bacterium
CGTTTTTTGGTCCATTTGTTATTTATCTTTCTCCTGACTGATATCCTCGACACGAAGGATAGAGCAGTTATCGCCGTCCAAGAGATTTTTATCGTGGAAGCAGCGCAGATGCGCATTGTAGCCCTCATATCTGGCTTGGTCTACGAAGCAGTACAGACGGCCCCATTTTTCAAAGTCCAGCTTTTTCCAGGTGGCCGCGAAGGGGCAGTATAATGTCTTGCCGTCTTCTATTTCCCAGCCGACCGAGGGCAGGTCATTGCCCAGATTATAGTTTTCCAATGTGGCTTCTTTGCCCAAGGCTTCGACATTATCTCTGTTATTTAAGCCGCATTCAGTGCCGTATTCCAGGATGATTTTCCGGACCAATTCTTCCGCTCTTTCTGCCCCGACTTCGGCAATAATATTCTTTACCATGTGGTAATAGAGCATGGCCAGTCTTTCCGCCATGATACGGACATCGAGCAGATGCCTGTCTTTAGTTATTTTCTTATCCATAATTCACCTCGCGCAAAATTAATAATTATATCCTCGTTGCATGATTGCCTAATGAACTCGCTACTAACAAATATATAGCTCCGGCCTCCTCATTTGCAACCAGGGGATTTCTTTACGCTTATCAGATACTTCCTCTAAGGACAGCTCTGTCATAAAAGTCCCCTCTTGCTCCAGATAATTATCAATTTCCAGACCGCTCGGGTGCACGACTAAAGAGTTGCCGCAGTATTCAACTTTATTTGTAGCGCCGACTCGATTTACTCCGATCACATAGATTTGATTCTCACAAGCTCGGGCTTGGCACATCAGGGTCCAACTATAATCATAAGGTTTGACCCAGGCACTGATATAGATTATGACGTCTGCGCCTTGGAGAACCAAGCTGCGCGATAATTCCGGAAAGCCGGCATCGGCGCAAATAGCAATGCCTATGCGCCAGTCCTTAATCGTGATTAAGCCCAAATCCGTGCCGGGCGTAAAAAGTTCAGATTCTGTGCCCCAGAGATGCATCTTTCTGTAGACAAGTAGTTCTTGACCGTTATTATCCAGACAAAGGGCAGAATTGTAGTATTTCCCGCCTTCCTTCTCCACAAAACCAGCCACGATAGCAGCACTTAACCTTTTAGCTAAATCAGAATAAAAAGCTCTGATTCCGGCGAAGTCCGCTTGAGATAAGGTTTTAATATAATCAAAATTGTATCCTTCAACGGCGATTTCAGGAATTATGATCAAGTCAGGCTGTTCTGTCTTTAAAGCCAGAGCTTGAGTTCGAATTTTTCCCAAATTAAAATCAATATTGTTTTCAACCAGATCAAGCTGCAGGATAGCTGTTCGAAGCTTATTGTCGCTCATGATTAATTTGCCTCCAGGTGTTTATTTGCATCAGGTGGTTTTAGCGGCAGCGTGGCAATACTAAAGGCTGTTAAGTGTTATTATAAGACAATTCGCATAGCTGTGGTATTGACGCCATTCCAATCGGAAGATCTTGTCTTTTCGGCTTGAAAAAAGATGGCATGGTGTTTCTTGCAGAATTGCCTTATTCTATTCCGCTAAAGATTTGCGCTGGTTGAAAGCATGTGTTAATATTGACAATGCGGCAAAAATGAACGCTTCGCCGGAGGTTTAAATAATGAACACTTTTACCATCATATTAGCAGTCGTGGACGTGATTGTATGCGTAGTTTTGGTCGCGCTGGTTATCATGCAGGAAGGCGATTCAGGCGGCCTGGGTACAATCGGCGGCGGTGGCTCTGATACATTCTTCAGCAAGTCCAAAGGGCGCACCAAAGAAGCTATGCTTAAAAAGCTGACCACCGGGATAGCAATCTTATTTGCGGTTCTAACTGTAGTCTTATATTTGCTGGCTGGCCGCGGCGGCTAAGAGAAGGCGAGTTAAGTTGCTGTTTACGGAAGAAGCGCGCAAGCGCTTCTTTTTACGTGTAAGATATTCTATAAGAAAAGTGTGAAAGCAGTATTTATGGATATAGACAATGGTTCACATTATGTAGGTGTCCTGCGGAAACATGGTATTGACGGCATTGTTACCTTAGATCGCCGCGATCCTGAGCTGGGCAGGGAGATTTTTATTAAAAGGCGCCATCTCAAGGGGGCTCCCTTCGGACTGAAGGTGGTTGTCGAGTATCTGTACCGGCATAAAGATGATTATTATGGCAAGATCATCGAAGTGCTGGGAAATCCGGCAGAGCCCGATGTGGCCACTATGGCCGTTGTTCGCCGCTATGGGTTGGCTGAGAACTTCCCGCCGGCTGTGCTGCAAGCCGCGAAGGCGATCCCTGATGAACTTGATTCTGAGACGATCGAACAGGAGCTGGCAAGGGGACGTATAGACCACCGCGAGCAACAAGTCATTACGATTGACGGCCTTGATGCCAAGGATCTGGATGACGCGATATATTTAGAAAAGCGAAACGGGCGCTATCATTTGTGGGTTCATATTGCTGATGTCAGCCACTATGTGAGACCAGGGACAGCTCTGGACGCCGAAGCTATGCAAAGGGGCAATAGTGTCTATCTGCCCAATCTGGTGCTGCCGATGTTGCCGCCTCAGATCTCTAACGGGATTGCGAGCCTGCATCCCGGTGTTGACCGCTTGACTGTCACTTGCCGTCTGCGGATCGAGCAGGACGGAAAGGTAACGGGCGGCAAGGTCTATCCCAGCCTCATTAACAGCTGCGCCAGGCTCAGCTATGAGGAAGTTGAACCTGTGCTTAAAGGTCAAGCCGAACTGCAGGCCGACAGGCCGGAAGGCCTGAAAGCAATGCTATTTGAAATGCAGGAATGCGCCTTAGCCCTGCGCGGCATGAGGAGATGTCGCGGGTCATTGGAATTCGAATTTCCCGAGACCAAGATCGTGGTTGATGAAGCAGGCAGGCCGGTGGAGATAGGGCGAGAGAAAACAGGCATCTCCAATCAGATTATTGAGGAATTTATGATTGCGGCTAATGAGTATATTGCCGCTTTCACCGCTAAGCATAAATTGCCGGCAATTTACCGGGTGCACGATACGCCGGACCCGGACAAATTGCGGCAGTTTGAACATCTGTCTGTCCTCCTGGGCCTGAATTTCCGCATCAGCCCTGAACCTGAGCCGGCGGAGATCGCCGAGATTCTGGCTGAGCTCAAGGGCAAAACCTACGAGCCGACACTGTCCGCAGTTCTGCTGCGCGCAATGGCCAAAGCGCAGTACTCGGCTGACAATAGCGGCCATTTTGCTCTGGCGGCCAGGGATTATCTGCACTTTACAGCCCCGATCAGGCGGTATGCCGATTTGGTCGCACATAGATCATTGAAGATATCAGGGCAGAAGACGGTCAGGCCCAGCCGCTACGGATTGATCGATATAGCCAGGCATATTTCCGCCACAGAGAGAAATGCCGAGGCTGCCGAGCGGGACAATAAGGCATATCTGATCGCACTTTATATGTCCGATCAGATCGGCAATGAATATGAGGGTGTTATTTCTTCTATCAGTTCCTCCGCCCTATATGTTCAACTGGAAAATACGGCTGAGGGCGCTATCATGTATCGCTCGCTGCCTGATTATTACAGCTATCTGGAGCAGGAGCTGGCCGCCAGGAATGAACGAACCGGCGAGATGGTGCAGCTGGGCGATAAAGTGCGAGTGAAGCTGGTGGAAGTTGATCTCAATTTATTGCAGATTACTTTTGAGCTTTTGCGCCATGACAGCGGGACCGGTGTTGCGGGCAGGCAACAGAGAGCTGCGGCGACGGGCAGACAACAGAAAGCCGCGGTGACGGGCAGACAGAGAGCGGGAGCTGCCAAGTCCTCTGCCGTCGGGGCGACCGGAAGGCGTAGAAACCGACAAACAGAGACAATAAACGACAAGAAGAGCAATAATCGCAGGAGCAGACAAAGCAGAAGATCTAACTCCGGCCTGACCAGGAGCCAGAAAGCTAAAATTGCCAGACGCGAAAGGCAAAGGGCAGAGCGCCAGAGAATAAAAGACAGTCTTAAAAAAGAAAGGTACTAAATTGGGAAGCGGTATATGGCTGATGGCGAGAAACTGACATTTACGGTGCGCTCTCTTGGTTGCAAAGCCAATCAATACGAAAAGGATGTTATAGCCGCGCAAATGCGTGAAATCGGCCTGGAGCAGACTGGGGAGGGAGGAGCGGATGTTTTTATCCTCAATACCTGCACGGTGACAGCTGAGGCCGGCCGAAAATCGCGTCAGATTCTAAGGCAGCTGCGAAAGCATAATCCGGAGGCTATTGCCATTGCCATGGGTTGTGAGAGCGAGCTGTTTGATCTTACACCCTGGGCAGATATATGTGTCGGTACCACGATGCGCAACAGTATCTGCCGGCAGCTGATTTGTCTGCTGGAGGCGAGGGGCAGAGCTGATTCATTCAGTCCGGAGAGCAGAGCGTATGCTGAGCAACTGGCACGTCAGGCTGCGGATGACCAAGACAGTTGCAGTTTCGAAGAGCCCTTTGCTGGCGTGATACCATCGGAAACCAGAGCGCAGCTTAAGATCTGCGATGGCTGCAACAACCGCTGCGCTTATTGCGCTATTTCCCTGGCCAGGGGACCGGTGC
>JAAZGH010000080.1 GCA_012511325.1 Clostridiales bacterium
AGGATCTTTACTGTCCGTCAAGCCGAGCAACCTGCTGATACGACCACAGTGAGTATCTACTACTATGGCCGGGTGACCGAAGAAATCCGACCTAACCAAGTTGGCAATTTTTCTTCCTACTCCGGGCAAACGTAAAAGATCAGACTCCTCCTCCGGCACTTGCCCGGCAAAATCTGTCAGAATCATTGACGCACTGCCCTTAATCGCCTTAGCTTTATTGCGATATAGGCCACAGCTCCTGATGATTTGCTCAATTTCAGCCAGACTGGCAGACCCGTAATCACTCAGCTGCGGAAAACGCTCATGCAGGAGCGGAGCAATTAGATTCACTCTTTCATCAGTACATTGAGCACCAAGTATTCCGCCTACCAAAAGCTCCCAGGGTGAATCAAATTCCAATGTGCAATCAGCTCCCGGATATGTCTGACGCAGAAGTAATATTATCTGATTGATTTGCCGAGAATCAGGTACTGTATTGTCAATTTGATTCATCATGGCATTTTATTTAAATAGATCTGCATGCTATATAGACGCTTCTCTGTAGTCCGATAGATTCTAACATGAACCAAAGTACCGATCGGCTGTTTCTGCATATAATCTTTAAATATCTTATGATTGCTCATCGCTATACCATTTAACGATAGCAGTATATCGCCATTTCTAATACCGGCAACATAAGCCGGACTTCTGTCAACAACCTGGCTGACAAAAAGCCCGGACGGCCAGTCCATGAGTTCGATCAAATCCTCGTTATCAGCCTCAGACATAGTCAGAATGCCAAGCCAAGCAGACGCCTTAGGCTCTTGCGGATTGTCAAGAGCTTCAAGCGCAGCAACAAGCATTGGTGTAGGTAGTGCATAACCCATAATATCCGAGTAAGAACGATTAAATCGACTATTAGCCAGACCGATAATCTCTCCCTGCAAGTTCAGTAAAGGGCCTCCTGAAGACTGTTGGGAAATAAAAGCATTTGTTTGGATCATACTTACGGAAAGTTCACTTTCGAGTAGCGCCGGATAATATACGCCCGTGACAAATCCTAAGGACAATCCACCTTGTGACATCATTACATCTGGTCGTCCTATAGAAATTACTGGTTCTCCGACGACTAATTCCGATGCAAAATCCAAATTAGCATAGGGCAGATTAGAAACATTTTCAATCTGAAAAACAGCGAGATCTGTGTCTTGGTGAATTGCAGATAGTGTCGCATTGAAACTCTTCGGGCGGCCCGGCACCACAATTCTGACTTCCGCCCTTTCGTAGAGATGATCGCCATAAGCCAAGGCAAAAGAAAAATTGCTGGCAAAGGTGATTACCTTGCCATCGGCAGAAATCAGCAGACCGGAAAAGGTCTCCATCTTGTCATTTGTCGAACTGGTGCCTGGAAGATAAACCTGGATTGAAGCTACCATCGGCGAATACCGGGCATAAATATCTCGGATTCTATTGTCTATTAGATAGCTAAGGGAATCATTATTGATATCGATTTTATCTGTAGGCAAAGATTCAGAGTCAGTTTGACTTGGTCTGGGGATATCATCATCCTTCCTGCTGCTTTGGACAGCAGCTGATTCAGTGGGATTAGCACTAGCCGCAGTAGCTGCCGAAGTCTCCGGTTTTGGTTCTGTCTCTTTCGGATCAGGCGCAGTTTCTGTAGTTGCGGTTGTCATTGTCTCTGTTGGTCGATCTACATCAACTTTAATAGCAGGAGTTGTAGATGCTATAGGATTCGTTTCAACCGATGTCACTACTACAGGCGCCGGCCTGGCACCATCTGCGGTTGGATTTTTATCGCGCAGAAAGTAATCAGTAATCAAAGGAATTATCACAGCCATTAAAATAAAGGCTGTCAAAGCTAACACAGAAATGGTCAGTAGGGCTTGAATTGGTCTGCTACTTGGTTTTTTCATACTCTAGATTATACAATAATAGTCTGAGCTTTCCTCCAATAATAAGGCCGGTAGAAAAGCTAGGGCGTAGCCAGGGTAAAAGAGAACATTGCTCCGCCCATCATGCTATTGTCAGCTTCAATCATTTGGCCATGTGCTTGTATGATATTGCGGGCAATGAACAGGCCGAGGCCGGAGCCCTCCGAATTTCTGGCTTTATCGGCTTTGTAGAAGCGGTCAAAGACATACTCCAGATCTTCATCGGATAAACCGCGGCCATTGTCTTCAATTACAAATTGATAGAGCTTGCTATCAGTGATATGACTGCTGATTTTAATTTCGCCGTTCAGGGGACAAAAACGGATAGCATTGCCAAGCATATTGACTATTACGCGCTGGATCGCTTCGTCATTGCCAATCACAAGTGAATCATCATCAGGGACCAGGTCAACTTGCAAATTGATGTTCTTCTCTTGTAATTGCGGCTCATGGCTATCAATCACATCCGCTA
>JAAZGH010000081.1 GCA_012511325.1 Clostridiales bacterium
GGGCAGGCTCTCAGTGAGCGGCAGACGCGCGAGATCTGTCAACGGCTGTTGGATCTGGGCTGTAAGAATATCATTCTCAAAGGCATTGTCCGCGAGAATGAGAGTATGATTCGGAATGCCGTGGCTTCCGTCGACAGCAGCTACACGAATACCGTACATCAGCGTGTCGCTGCCGCCATGCACGGAACCGGCGATCTGTTCGCCAGTATTGTCGCGGCAGGCATCTTTTCCGGGCGGGATCTGCATGAGACGGTGGTTTTTGCCGGTAAGCTTATCCATGACGCGATGAACTACTCTTTGACGCAAAAGGGCTGGCAGGACAGAGGCGTCAACTTTGAGCCGTTCCTAAATTATGTTTCCTGTTTCTGCGGCAATCAGCTGGGCAAGATCGAAACTTCCGAGCTGAACCGATTGTGATTTTATGCGCGGAGCAAAAACTGTTGAGTTTAATTTGTGCTGTTTTTATGCTAGCATGGACTTATAAGATCGTGCGCAAGCGGATTTTAGGTCTTTTTGCGCACTTTAGTGATAGCTGATTAATTGTTCACAAATGCGAAGATTGTGGCGCAATTATAGAGTGAAAAATTATATTGCAATAAAAAAGCATGGTAACAACTATGGCGTATAAACGATTAGGAGAAATTTTAACAGATGCGGGCGTTATATCCGCGGAACAGCTCGGCAAGGCTCTTGCTCTCGGCAGTGAACAGAAAAAACGCCTGGGCGAGGTTCTGATTGACAATAATATCATAACCGAAAAACAGCTCATCGATGTGCTTAAATATCAATTAGGTGTTGATTATATCGATCTTACCAAAGTTGATATTCCTGATCAGATGGCTCAACTTCTCCCTAAGAACATTGCAAGGAAGCATGATGTAGTGCCCGTGAGGGTGGCAGGAGACACTCTTTATGTGGCAATGTCCGACCCTCTGAATTTCGTGGGAATCGAAGAAATCAAATCGGCTACGAAGAAGCGTGTCATACCGATGATTGCCACTAAGAGCGCAACTGACAGGGCAATCCATGTGCTTTACGGCAGCGAGAACGTAAGCCGCGCTATAGACGAGATGCAGAAGTCGATGAATATTGACACTGTACAGCCGATCGGTGACTTATTGGAGTCAGGTGAAATTGATGACCAAGCGGCGCCGGGAATCAGACTCGTCAATTCGATCATAGAGCGCGGCGCGCAGGAGAATGCTTCCGATATCCACATGGAGCCTAGAGAAAACGGATTCGTAATCAGAATGAGGATAGACGGTGTGCTGCACGAAATGTTTACCGTTCCTCAGAACCTGCAGTCGTCCGTAATATCCAGAGTCAAAATCATGGGCGAAATGGATATCGCCGAGCGGAGAATACCTCAGGACGGCCGTTCTCACATAAGAGTCAGGGGGAGAGATATAGACCTCAGAATTTCCACACTTCCTACCAAATACGGTGAGAAAGTGGTTATCCGTTTCCTCGAAAAGTCTGAGTCGCTCCTTACGAGCGACGGAATTGGGCTTGCCGGCAAGCTGTTAGACAGTTATAACCAACTTATAGCTAACACCAACGGCGTAATACTCATTGCCGGACCTACGGGCTCAGGGAAGACTACCACTATGTACACTATGGTGAATGAGCTTAACCGTGAGGAAGTCAATCTGGTGACCCTGGAAGATCCCATAGAATATAACATCGACGGTGTTAATCAGGTTCAGATCAACGAAAAAGTGGGCATGACATTCGCCAACGGCCTGCGTTCGATACTTCGCCAAGACCCGGATATCATAGCCGTCGGTGAAATCCGTGACGGTGAAACAGCCGAAATTGCCATGCGTGCCGCTATAACGGGGCATTTGGTATTATCGACCATACATACGAATTCCGCCCTTGCGACTCTCGACAGACTGCTCGATATCGGCGTAGAGCCTTACCTGATCGCGGGTGCTCTTAAAGGTGTCGTAGCGCAGAGGCTCTTGCGCAAGATTTGTCCAAGCTGCAAAGAAGCCTACACGCCCGGCGAGGACGAGCTTGTTTCAATGGGTCTTGATCCCGACAGGTCAAAGGATGTCAGGTTTTACAGAGGAACAGGCTGCCCTGACTGCCTGGGCACAGGTTATCGCGGCAGAACCGCGGCCTTCGAAATGCTGGTGCTTAATTCCGAAATTAAACAGAAAATCAGAGAAAACGCGCCGCATCATGAGATCGAGGAAGCAATGTATCGCTCACCGAATTTCGAAACGATGAGCCAGAATTGCCTGAGACTTGTTTTAGAAGGCAAGTCGACCGCAAGCGAGGCGAAAAGGATCCTCTACTCTACAGATTCATAAAGTGATGGCCGTTGTCTATCATAGTTCGAAAAAATACCGGACGAGAGCGATTAAATGAATATAGTAGAAATAATCAAAGAATCACAGCTAAGAAGGGCATCGGACGTACATGTCGTATATGGGCTTCCCGTCAAAATCAGAATAGACGGGATTCTCGAAAACTATGACGACAACATTCTCACACATGAGGATTGCGACGATATAGCCAGGCAGCTTCTCGGTGAAAAATA
>JAAZGH010000082.1 GCA_012511325.1 Clostridiales bacterium
GAACAACTGAATCCCCACCGGTTTTTCCGCATCTTTCAGCTTCAGGTAGCGATACTGCTTCGTCAAGTGCGGATCATAGCGGATACCCCGCGCTGAAACCAGCTCCGTAACAGACCAGGCAGCCCCCTGCTCCCTGCAGAGCAGACGGAAGGGCCAGGATGTAGTGCCGGCCAGCGGCGCCAGAGACAGATTATTTTCCATCGGGACATCGGCAAATAGAATGGGTCGGATAATCTTGCTGAACATAGACCCATTATAACCGCCGCCGGATCAATTTGAACATTGGACAACAGCAATTCAAGAGCAGTTTCAATCTAATTTGTATTTCAGTAAGCTGATAGGCTAGAATTTAAACAAATAATACTTTGGATTGTTCATGCTGGCAGAGGGAAAGCAATGGCAAAACTATATTTCCGCTACGGCGCAATGAATTCCGGTAAGACGACAGCCCTGATGCAGGTAGCTTTTAACTATGAAGAGCGCGGAATGGATATCGTTCTCCTGAAACCGAGCTCCGATACCAAGGGCAGAGATGTAGTTGTCAGCCGCCTGGGCATAGAACGCAAAGTCGATGCCCTGGTAACCGCGGAGGATAATGTCCGGGACATTGTCAATGATTTCAACCGGCGTCGCGCCATATCTTGTGTCCTGGTCGATGAGGCTCAGTTTCTTTCCGCCGAACAAGTAAAACAATTACTTGATGTGGCAGTCCTGGATGATATCCCGGTGATCTGCTACGGACTGAGAGTCGATTTCCGCCGCGAAGGCTTCCCGGGCAGTATCCGTCTCTTACTGCTGGCGCATTCCATCGAGGAACTGAAAACAATTTGCCGTTGCGGGCGCAAGGCTATTTTCAACGGTCGCATGGTCAATGGCAAATTTGTCTTCAGCGGTGAGCAAATTGCTATCGATGGCGAAGACGAAGTCAGCTATGAATCGCTGTGCGGCCAATGCTACGAGCGCGAACTAAACAAAGCCCAAACTTAATTATCTGAAAATGCCATAAAGAAAAATCCCCCGTCTGCTCAGACGGGGGATTATATTATAGTCTATGCCACTCGATCTTCTATTGTTGATTATCGGGATAATATCCTGTCTCCGACCCCTGATAAGTCTGCCCGGTATATTGCGTCTGCGGATCATAGTACTGCTGTTGCGCACCGTAGGTCTGGGGCTGCTGGTAGTACTGAGAACCATAGTATGGCTGCTGCTGCGCTGTCGTACCGCTTGCCTTAGCTTTCTTCAGCACGCTCTTCAAAATAAGGATGAAGATCAATCCAAGCAAAGCCAGAGCTGCCAGCTCAACAATAATATAGGTCCGCATTGGTGTTCCTTCATAAGCTGTCCAGATTTTTATACTATCGCCAAAGAAAGAGGTCAGCGTGCCAAACAATGCAAGCAATAAGACAGCCAGAGAAAAAATAAAGGCAAACACTTGGGCAACAGTCGCTGCTGCCGCAAAAGACTTAGCTGTCTTAAGCTTTTGAGATCGGACGGAGCCTACCAGAGCAGAAATTCCGGTTCCAATGAACAAAAGCGCACAAACAAAGAAAGTAATTATTTTCAAAAGATGGGCAATGGTATAGAGGCCGAGAGAAGTTGAGCTATCGAAGGAGCTGCCAATGCTTTTGAATACGTCTTTATACCGTGGTCCCGTAAACATAGTAACGATATAAAATACCAGGAAAGCGATACCAAAAAGCAGGGTAATAACTGCTAGAACTTTTAGCGCTGCATTACCTGATGCTCCTGCGTGCTGATACTGCGGTTGACTTGTTGCCGGCTGCTGCCAATACTGACCCTGCTGGCTATATGCAGCTTGCTGCTGATAATACTGACCCGTCTGCGGATCATAATATCCCTGTTGTTGTCCATACTGTTGTTGTACATATTGGCCGGTCTGCGGGTCATAATAGCCCTGTTGACCATAATTACCAGGTTGCTGGCCATATTGCTGATCGCTCATAAAACACCTCTTTCTAAAGTCATATCATCA
This sequence comes from Clostridiales bacterium, assembly GCA_012511325.1. GTDB lineage: Bacteria > Bacillota > Clostridia > Saccharofermentanales > DTU023 > UBA1046. Next base: position 1,997 of record JAAZGH010000082.1, read on the forward strand.
GGCTTCTATAGAGCATTCTAGCAAATATAAGCTTCTTCCAGCAATACGAATACGCTGATTTATAGAAAGATTGTGATCACACTGCCGGTTGACAGATAATCTATTCGATCGCCCATGATAGCTTTCAGCCTTTGATAAGGCTCTATGCCCGTGCAATGGCCGGTATAAAATTTCGCCTTTGTACTCAAGAGATACCCGCCAATCCTATCTATCACTGCCAAGTCTTCGCTGCCACCCGAATGGCCGGCCAGATGAAAGCCGCCGATCACATAATCGGGCATATGTCCTTTGAGCGAATGAAAATGCTCAAGAATATTGACAATGCCATTATGGGCGCAGCCTGTTATTAAGAGAAACTTTCCCTCCTCCTCGACAACGAGATTTTGCTCATGGTCAAAGGTATCCGCTATCAATTCTCCCTGATGCTCTTTGAGTAAACCTCTGTTTGATTTTGGGCGCGGCTCTTTTTGAGCTACATCCGAGAATATTTGTATGCCCTCGCTGATCAGAAAGCTGTCTGAAGTAGGCACGATCCGTTTGTTTCGTCTCAGATTCTCATCAATGCCTATATACTCTAATTCATCATTGGCGCGTACAGCATAGTATTTGCCGAAGGCAAGCTCATGCATAAACACCTTGGCCTTGGTATTTTCCGTGAAAAATGTTTTAAGCCCTCCGCCGTGATCATAATGCCCGTGGGAGATTATCAGAAAATCAATATCCGCGATATTTACATCCAGCTTTTCCGCATTGCGGAGAAATAATCCGCTTGCGCCCACATCAAACAGTATTTTATTTGCCTTTGTCTCTATATACAGGCTAAGACCATGCTCACAGCCAAAATCCTCAGCTGCCGTTGTATCCTCCACTAAAGTTTTTATCAGCATTTTTTCAGCCACCACCTTTCAAAAAGTTAGTCTGCCTTGCAAAGTACATACTTTAATCGTTGACTTCAGTATTAATTTTATTAAGCAAATACTGCTTATCCTCTTCATGATTTAAGACATGCATTTTTCTGTGGCAATTGGGGCATAATGCAACAGTATTATTGATAGTGTCTGAACCACCTTGAGAAATCCAATCAATATGATGGGTTTCTAGATACGGCTTACCATCATTATTCAGAAATGGCGCAGGCTGTTCGCACAATTGGCAATGTCCATTCGCTCTTCGTTTTGCGTACTCTGAAACATAAGCATCACGCAGGCATACTGTGCTAAATACCTCTCTACGTGACACAATTTCACTTTGGTTTTCTATTGCTTTCTGAAGAACTTGGTCATCAGAGGCTCTACTAGCTTTATAATCCTTTTTTTCTTGTAGGCCTTTGATCAGATCAGCATCAATAGGTTTACCTTCTTTTACTAAGCCTAAGGGGAACATCAAGACAGATCTTTCATTACCATCTTCATCTTTTTGATTTTCCCGATATGGTTCAGAAACAAGAGCGACTTCACCTCGATAGATATATTCTGTTGGTTTCAAAACTTCAAATAGATGCACTTTAATGTTGGATTCATTTGATTCGGCTAATGTCTTGTTTTGATTACTTAATGTTTGATCACCTTTTTTACCCATACCTGTATAATGCAAAACATCATCAACCCACTTATCATCATAAAGTTCCTTTGTATGGTCACTTACAATAACTAGGGAATTTGTAGTAAGAGATCTTCGCATTCCTCCCATATTCCCACACTTAAACATCTCAATAATATCTTGATTGGTATAGGTCTCACCTACAGTCAATGTAACAAAACTATTCATTTGGATAACCCCTTTTTGAAAATAAATGCAATATTATTATATATGTGCAGTAGATGAAATGTTCAATACGAAGTTGCTCTCTGAATAGGAGCGCAGGCAATGAGCATTTGTTATAATAAGTTCTAAGTATTCTTTATTGACAGAATAATAAGCATGTGGGCTTGCGCAAAAGATTTGCCATCTCTCTGAAAGCTATGATGAGGATGTATTAAAGATGATCGGGTTCTACCTTTCTCTTCTTGGCAAAATCTGTGATGTGCTCGATGCTGATTATGGCAACATAATTAAGCACGTTAAAGTATAGGAGATTCATTCATGAGCGCAACTGACTTGAAATTTTTTACAAATGAGCCCGAACGAGATCTATATACCAGATTCACTGCCATTTTAAAGAGCAATACCCAGTTTTTTGATATCCTTGTTGGTTATTTCCGCACAAGTGGCTTCTTTAGAATGTGGGAGTCTATGCAGGACGTTGAAAAAATCCGTATCCTAGTGGGATTAAATGTAGACCGTTTTACCATAAAGTTGATTGATAGAATGAATGATGAAATCGGTTACGCTGCTATCTCGGCCAAAAATGGCCATGCTATTTATTCAGGTGAAATTGAACGAGAGTTTGAACAAGCAGAAATCTCAGAGACAGTCGAAGAAGGTGTCCGCATCTTCATTGACTGGTTGAAGTCCGGCAAACTGGTAATGCGCATGTACACTCAGGCACCCATTCATTCAAAAGTCTATATTATGCGTAAAGACCCACAGAAAGTGTTCGATACTTTTGGCAGTGTTATTACAGGCTCCAGCAACTTTTCTGAGGCAGGCTTGCGTAATAACCTGGAATTCAATGTAGAGCTAAAGGATGCCCCTGATGTAAGGTTTGCTCTAGACCGTTTCGAAGCCCTATGGGAGAAGAGTGTGGATATCCGCGAGACGTACATTGAATCTGTTGAAAAATACACTTGGATGCGCGGGGACATCACACCCTACCAGTTATATCTGAAAACAATATATGAATTCTTTAAAGAAGAGATAAATGCGGACAAAGAAAATTTTAACACGCTTTTACCGGACGGTTATATGCGCCTTCAATATCAAATTGATGCTGTTACACAAGCCAGACAGAAACTTGAAGCATATAATGGTGTATTCATTTCAGACGTCGTTGGTCTCGGTAAAACATATATCTGTGCCATGCTGGCCAACAGTTTCAACAGGAATTCATATAAATTGATCATTTGTCCACCTGTGTTGATTGATTATTAGCGCAGCGTTATGCAAGAGATTGATGTTTCACGTTGTGATGTTGTATCTATTGGTAAGCTTTGAAATAGCAATATCAAAGGTACTAGCAAATACCAGTATGTATTTGTGGATTAGGCTCACACTTTCCTCGTTA
>JAAZGH010000083.1 GCA_012511325.1 Clostridiales bacterium
ATGATAATCAGTATAAACCCCAAAACAATAATGGCTAAGGATAAAACATTCCAGAGACCTTTTACGGAAAATATATGAGCCAATAAGCCTGTTCCGGAAGTAATAAATATCTCGGAAGCATAACCTTTTGACGAAGGCAAATTAGAAAAAAGAGTAAGCTCGATTATCTTGCCTCTGTGTTCGGGATTAATATCTATAGCAGCCCAAAAACTGGCAAAATCTTTGCCCAAAAATTTATCGCTATCATGTCCTACCGTGTAAACTGTTTCTCCGTCAATCTTTGCTATGACGGACTGCATATAGGATTTAAAAACTAATTTTGCACCGTTCGGCAAGTGATCAGGGATCGTGTTTCTTATTACCAAGGGCTCTGACTTGTCCACATCAAAATAATAAGGCAACTGGAACTTTTCCTGATATCCGTTATTTTGCCATGTCCAATCGTCTGAAAAAGAAATAACATCTTTATCTACCAGAGATATATCAGGCATATCTAAAGCATTTGCGAAGAAAAATATTGAAAAAAACATCATAATGGCCAAAATCAAAAAACCGGCATCATTAATTTTTCTCAAACGACTCAAGCTGTATATCCCCTCTATCAGATAATGATGATTGTAATTTAAAATTATTCTTAGCAGTCAAAATTAAGTATATGAAAAATATAAATTTTAGCGCAGGCCAAGAAATTCCTGTGAATTGTACCATAAATTAATATTATTAATCAATGAGATTTTACCGTCTGTTGATCTGTATGAATGGTGCTCGCTTAGGCAATGGCAAGGCGCAGCCTGAATATGATATATTAATCAATATGTTTCGAAGGCGTATATAGTCAGTCCGGAGCAATGTATAGGGGGAAACTGTAAATGATGATTCAGGCGCTAATATTCATAGGTGTTGTAGTATTGGTCAGCGTGCTGCTAAGCGAAGTATCGGATAAATCCGGTATTCCTATGCTATTTATCTTTATAGTTTTCGGTATGGCGATTGGCAGTTCGGGCTTGATGAGTGATTTTGACAATTTCGAACTGGCGAATATAGTTTGTTCCATCGCCTTGATCTTCATCATGTTTTACGGAGGTTTCGGCACCAGTTGGCGGGCAGCGAAGCCGGTAGCCGGCAAGGCACTTATTCTGGCCTCTTTTGGTGTCTTTTTGACTGCGGCTGTCACGGGTATATTTGTTCACTATGTATTGGGCTTCCCTCTGATTGAATCCTTGCTTTTAGGCAGCGTAATAGGTTCTACGGATGCCGCTTCCGTTTTTTCTATTCTCAGCCGACGCAAACTCTCCTTGAAAGAGAATACGGACTCGTTGTTGGAGATGGAATCAGGTTCCAACGACCCTTTCTCCTATATTTTAACTATTGTCTGCCTGGCTTTGATCCGGGGCGGCATCAAGCCCGGAGAGGCGCTGTTGATGCTTTTCCTGCAGGTTGCCGTCGGTGTTGCCGTGGGCGGACTGATCTCCTACGCCCTGGTCATTCTCCTGCGCCGCAATATTTTCTTTAAGGGCGGCGGCAATGAGGTTTTTACAATCGCCATTGCCTTGCTCGGTTATGCTCTGGCTGAATTGCTCAGCGGCAATGGTTATTTGAGAGTCTATATTATCGGTATCGTATTAGGCAATCAGGAATTCCAGTCCAAAA
>JAAZGH010000084.1 GCA_012511325.1 Clostridiales bacterium
CTTTAAAGCCGTCAATATCCAGCATTGCGACATACCAGGCCCGCTCAAGCTTATCAGCGCTCAGCTTGTTAAAGAACGTGTCTGCGTATCTGCGGTTAAAAAGACCGGTTAGCGGATCCGTGTTAGCCTCATTGTTGGATTTCTCCAACTTTTCCCGGTTAGATTTCGCGATCACATCCCGAATGATGTTTCCTATGGTTAGCTGGATGAGAGTACCAAAAAATGCTAATTGAATATTAAACAAACGGAGTATGGTATTGGCTTCTGCAAGATCATAGACAGGCGTCATATGGCGATCAATAATAGTGAGAGCAATCATGCCGGTCCACAGTACAACGATCACCAAAGCACGAACAAGTATTTTCGCATAGGGTATAATTATCTGCATCATCAGCGTAACAAGCAGATACACTGTTAAAAAGTTGTCTGTACCCATATAAATTGCGGATAAAAAGGTATGAATTATAGCTGTCGCGGAGAACAAAAGGCCGAACAACAGGTAACGACGTTTTTTGACCAAACTGAAAAGAAATACATCAATCAGAGAAACGCACAGATAAACTAAAAATAAAGGTAAAACATTAATGGCAAAGTAAAAAAACAAAAGGAACAGATGCATCATCGCTGCAAAAATACATGCAACACGCGAAATCAAAGATAAATACTTTTCCTCATCGCTTACGAGTGGCTGGCGCGGTAAATGGCTAGATAAAAATGCTTCCAGTTTCTTTCTCATGGATATCCCAACTATTGATAACAATGACCTATGTTAATTTCTCCTAATATAGTGGCGTGACCATTTTCTGTCAAATAAACAGGATCTAACAGGCAACTTAATAGATGGCAGTATTTAATGAAATGCTCTTTTGCTTGATAAAATTAAGCCCATAGGACTTATTTATTAGGCATGTTCCTCAAGCCACTTCATTGCCACATGGGCTAAGAGAGCACTGCTGATAGGCAGGGCGGCTTCGTCAAAGACAACCTTGGGATTGTGGAGGAAGTTCCTTCCTACACCTTCAGGCTTGCACCCGATGAAGAACATCACGGAAGGAACGGTACGCGCAATATAACCGAAGTCATCCGAAGCAGACAGACGGTAATTGGGATCAGTCTCAAAGTCCATGCCGAAGTCCTCAAGGTATGCGTTGACCTTATCTACCATCTCCGGATTGTTGACAATGGTAGGAGCACTCGAGACAATTTCCAGACTGGCCTCCGCGCGATATAAAGACGCTATTTGGGTTGTAATCTCTTCAATACGACGCACAACATAATCCCTGATCTCCGGATTGTAGGTCCGCATCGTACCTCTCATTTCCACACTGTCCGGAATTATGTTAAAAGAAGAGCCGGAACTAATACTGCAAATGCTCATAGCAAGGAACTCTGAACTCTTAATTTCGCGCACACGCATGGCGCCGATTGCGTTATAGATCTGAACTGCGACATTGAGAGGATCGATAGAGTTCTCCGGTGTGCTGCCGTGACTACCGGAACCCTTGATCTTAATCAGGTAGTTATCTGCTGAGGTTGTGAAGGGTCCCTTGGAGTAATTGAGAACCCCGATAGGCGATGATGCGTCAACGTGCAAGTCCAGTGCTGCATCCAGAGATGGATTCTCCATAATTCCCGCTTCGATCATGGCCTTTGCACCCGCAAAGATTTCTTCACCCGGCTGCCACATAAACTTGACGCGGCCATGAATCTGATCCTTGTACTTGTTCAGCAAGATGGCCGTACCGATAAGTGATGCAGCATGCATATCATGGCCACAGCCATGACTCTTTCCTTCAAATTCAGAGGCAAATTCTTCCCCGGATTCTTCCACCAGAGGCAGGGCGTCCATGTCGCCCCGAATAAGCAAGGTTTTACCGGGTTTCCCCCCTTCAATTAAGGCAGAAATTCCGCTTTCAATGATTCTTTCCGCTTTTATGCCATGCTTTTCCAACTGTTCCATAACAAAGGCAGTTGTTATCGGCAGGTCCATGCCGACTTCCGGTTTTTTATGAATCTCGCGCCTAATCCACGAAAGTTTCTCTTGCATAGCCTTAGCTTCATTTAAAAAACTCAACATATTCCACCTCTCATTTACTAGCGCCAATTTGACTTATGGAATATTCCATTCTTGACAAAGAAAATTAGCTGGCGCCTTAATTTATGTACAAATATGCTAGCAAATTGAGTGTTTATTGTCAATAAAAGTATCTAATATATAGTTTATTGATAAGATTATTAGCTTGTACTCTACTCTGGTATTATCATCAAATTAGCACAGAATATTCTTCAGGTTAATTCGAATAATATATGATAAACTTATAATATCTGGTAAACTTAGCAGTAACCACCAGATTTACTATCCGGAAAGGCAGAGAGCACCTATGAAAAAAATTGCAATTATTCTACTCATTACAATGTTTTTGCTCCTGACCGCTTGTACGGGTGGCAAGATTACTTATGTCGGCGACAGTCCTAATGTCGCCCTGATTATTGCCAACCGTGGAGACATGGGATTTAACGATAGTGCGGTGATTGGCCTAAATGTTTCTAAGCAAGATCACGGAACCAATTTGACTATCCTTGAACACGACAATAAGGCGGAAAACTTTGAGAAAGTTTTTATGGAAGCGGTCAACGGCTATAATCACGTGGTCATGATGTCCTCTATGATGAAGGAAACTCTAGAAAAACATGCTGCCGATTACCCGGATGTTAAATTCCTTATGTACGACGGAGAGGTTGATTGGAGCAAAGGGGGATTAGATAATGTCTATTGCATTGTCTATCGTGCCAGTGAGGCGGCCTACCTGGCCGGATATCTCGCTGCCTCCACGACGGAGACGGCAAAAATCGGCTTTGTCGGTGGCATCGACAATACGAATATCCATGATTTTGCTGTGGGCTATGTCGAAGGCGCCAAAAAGAAAAATCCGGATATTCAGATCTATTTAGAAAATGCCCATAGCTTCGAAGACATAGACAAGGGAAAAGAAATTGCCCAAAGTATGATTGATAATGGCGAGGACATCATCTTCAGCGCCGCCGGCTCTGTAAATCTCGGCGTTCTGGATGTTCTGGTCAAAAATGATCTGCCGATGATTGGTGTAGATACCGACCAATACTCGCTCTTTATGGCGACGGGCCAAAAAGATCTCGCGGAACATATTATTACCTCGGTAACCAAAGATATCGGTAATTCTCTGTATCAAGCCATTGAAAATTATACGACACGGGAAGTTATTACCGGTGAAACTAAAGTCATTGGTTTAAAGGAAAATGGTGTTTCGTTGGCAAAAAACGATCACTATAAGAACACCGTCCCCCAGACAATACAAGAGGAGATTGACGCTCTGGAGCAGGAAATCATCTCAGGAACAATAGTCGTGCCCTCAGCCCGTACACTTTCCCTTGATGAAATCCAGGCTATCTTTCAAAGTGTTCAACCAAAATAAATTTCGGAAGAGGACAATACTATGCTTAAGTTTATGAGAAAAATTCCCGGCGGTTTGCTCTTGATTCCCATGCTTATTTCCGCCCTCGTTAATACTTTCGCCCCTGGCTTTTTGGGACAATTCGGCGGACTAACGGAAGCACTTCTGACTTCCAAGGGAACAGGCTATGTTGTAGGTCTTGTCTGCTTCTGTTCTGCTGCGATGCTTGATCTTAAAAGCTTGGGTAAGGTCTTGAAAAAACAAGGCGTGTTGCTTGTTGTAAAAATAATTCTCTGTTTGGGTTTTGCTGCAGCCTTCATGGCAGCTTTCGGCCTAAGCGGAATCGATGTCGGAGCGTTTAGCATTTCCGCGCTTGGCTTTACTGTCGCCATTTGCTCTATCAATCCATCCATGTACCTGGCCATGGTCAGTGAATATGGTGTTGAGCAAGATAAGGGGGCTTTTGGTTTGGCCGGCCTGCTCTGCGTTCCCGCCTTCCCTATTTTCGTATTCAGTATCATCAGGGGCGGCTCCCTCGACTGGATGCCCATCCTTGCCGTCCTGATTCCCATCCTCTTGGGACTGCTTATCGGAAATCTCGACAAAGATTTGGCGAAAATGTTTGGCGGCATGGTGGGGGCCCTGACACCCTTTATGGGTTGGTCCTTCGGAGCCAGCATCAATTTAATTGATGCTGTCAAACAAGGAGGACTAGGGGGCGTGGTTATTAGCGCCATATACTATCTGTTGATGATCCCCGTAATTTTGCTCGTCGAGACAAAGGTACTAAAGGAAAGCGGCATATCCACCTTGGGTATGAGTTCAATTGCCGGGCTTAGCATCTCTATAC
>JAAZGH010000085.1 GCA_012511325.1 Clostridiales bacterium
GATCAAATAGATGGCCTGTCGCCGGCGATTGCCATTGATCAGAAGACTACCAGCAAGAATCCGCGCTCCACGGTCGGAACGGTTACTGAGATTTACGATTATCTGCGTCTGCTTTACGCTCGGGTGGGTACATTGCACTGCCCGGTCTGCGATCAAGTCATTCAACGGCAGTCGATTGATCAGATCACCAATCGCTTGCTGGAATGGCCGGACAAAACGCGTTTTATCATCATGGCGCCTGTTGTGCGCGGGCGAAAAGGTGAATTTGCCAAATTGCTCAAGAAGTATTGGCAAGAAGGTTTTGTGCGGGTTCGGGTTGATGGCGAGTTCCGTGATCTGGAAGAGGATATCAAGTTAGAGCTGCATAAGAAACATGAGATCGAAATTGTGGTTGACCGCTTGGTTAAACGCGAGGGCTTTGAGAGCAGGCTGACCGATTCGCTGGAAACAGCGCTGGAGTTGGCGGAAGGTCTGGTGCTGGTACAGTACCGTTTGCCGCGGGAGGAATGTAATGGCGACGAGACACTACAGGGCGAAGTGATGTTCTCGGAGCGCTTCAGTTGTCCGGACTGCGATATTGATATCGATGAAATCTCGCCCAGATCATTCAGTTTTAATAATCCCTTCGGTGCCTGCCCGCATTGCTTCGGGATCGGTGAGTTGCGCGAGATCAATCCTGATCTGATCATCTCCGATGATAAATTGTCCTTAAATGAGGGTGCTATACAGATAGCAGGCTGGCGGGTCCATGAAAAGAAGAGCTGGGGCAGGGCCTTTATTGAAGCTTTAGCGGAGAAATATGATTTTTCGCTTGATACACCGGTGCGCGATCTGCCGGACAAAGTCAGAGATATTATTCTCTTCGGCGACGGTAAAATGCTAACGATTGATACCGGCAAAACTCGCTACCCGCGCTCTAAACCTTATAAAACGAAATGGCAGGGGATAGCAGCTTCGGTGTCCAAGAGATGGCAGGAAACTAATTCGGATGAGATGAAGGCCTATTATGAGGATTATCTCTCGACCTCCACCTGCCCTGTCTGCCATGGTGCCAGATTAAAGAAAGAGAGTCTCTCGGTCACCTGCGGCGGCTTGAATATTTACGAATTGACTATGTTGCCGATCGGGCAGGCCCTGACTTTTCTGAAAAATATCTCTTGGGCACCCGAACAATTGTTGATTGCTGAAACTATTATGCGGGAGCTGGAAGCCAGGCTCGGTTTTCTGATCGAAGTCGGTCTCTATTATTTGACATTGGCGAGAGCTTCAGCCACATTATCAGGCGGTGAGGCACAGCGTATCAGGCTGGCAACGCAGATTGGCTCGGGTCTGGCGGGTGTGCTCTATATTTTGGACGAGCCGAGTATCGGTCTGCATCAGCGTGATAATAAGCGCTTGCTGGCGACACTGAAAAAACTGCGGGATCTCGGCAATACGGTGATTGTTGTCGAGCATGATGAAGAGACGATCTGGGCGGCTGATCATGTAATTGATATCGGTCCCGGAGCAGGGGAGCTGGGCGGCAGAATCGTTGCCGCAGGCAATCCCGCCAGCATAGCCGGCAACGAGCAGTCATTAACGGGGCAGTATCTGTCCGGACGCCGCATGATTCCGGTACCGGCCAAGCGACGGGTACCTGGTGCCAACTGGTTGCATATCAGAGGGGCCAGAGAAAATAATCTCAAAAATCTGAATATTGATATTCCGCTGGGCCTGCTGACTTGCGTGACAGGTGTTTCCGGCTCTGGCAAGAGTTCTCTGGTTTTGAATGTTGTACTGAGGGTTCTGGCCCATAAATTGAACCGGGCGCGCAAGACTGATGTCAAAGTATCAGATGTCCTGGGGCTGGAACAGCTGGATAATGTGATCTCCATTGATCAGTCACCGATCGGCAGAACGCCGCGCTCAAATCCGGCAACCTATACGGGAGTTTTCGATCTGATCCGGGAGTTGTTTTCACAAACCAGAGAAGCCAGAGCCAGGGGCTATAAGCCGGGACGTTTCAGCTTCAACGTCAGTGGCGGCCGCTGTGAAGCTTGCCGGGGCGATGGTGTCAACAAAATTGAAATGCACTTTTTGCCGGATGTCTATGTTAAATGTGAGGTTTGCCAGGGCAAGAGGTATAATCGTGAGACATTGGAAGTCAAATACCGCGGCAAGTCGATTTCCGATGTGCTGGAGATGACTGTTGAAGAGGCTTTGGCTTTTTTCGAGCCATTGCCTCGTATAGCCAAAAAATTGAAAACACTGTTTGATGTGGGGCTGGGCTATATCCGCCTGGGGCAGTCCTCAACGGAGCTTTCGGGCGGTGAAGCGCAAAGGGTCAAATTGGCGACGGAATTATCCAGACGCAGTACGGGACGTACATTTTATATACTGGACGAACCTACTACAGGGCTGCATGCAGCCGATGTTCATAGGCTGACCCAGATACTACAGCGGTTGGTCGCCGGTGGCAATACGGTCGTAGTGATTGAGCACAATCTCGATGTTATCAAGACTGCGGATTGGATTATCGATCTTGGCCCTGAGGGCGGGGATGGCGGCGGTGAGCTGGTCGTGGCGGGAACGCCGGAAGATGTGGCTAAGCATCAAAGCTCTTATACAGGGCAGTATCTGGCTAAGATCCTGGCTCGCAAAATTTCGCCGGATGCTCTGACTGAGCCGGAAGTTATCGCCGGCAGCGGCTGCTAACAATTGTCAGGTTTTGGCTGAGAAATGAATGAGATTAATTGTCTGCAGATAGATTTCCCTAAAGTATTGATAAAGATATATACTTATTAGATAGGGATAAAAAGGTGGTGGACATGGCTAAGTGTTCAATTTGCAAAATAAATGAAGCGGTTATTTTTACCTCTCGCTTTAATGGCAGCGAAAGGATAGATGAAGGTCTATGTTTAAAATGTGCCTGGGATACTAATATCGGCGGCATAGAGGAGATTTTTGCCAGAGCCGGTATTAATGAATCAAATATAGACGAGCTCACAGAACGCATGAACCAAGTGATGGGCCAGATGTCCGGTCATAATACTGAAGATCTGCTCCGGATGCTGCTGGGCAATGAAGAGGTTTTGGACGGCTTCGGTTTGCTGAATGATCAAGAGGAGACAGATGCTGAAGAGGACAATGAGAGAGACGATAATCCTACAGGTTTAATAACGGCTAATATCGGCGGCGATAGCAATGACTTGTTTGAAGTCAAGCGCAATATCGGAAGCAGACAGCGTGAACGTAGGGAAAAAAACCGCAAACGGAAGTTTCTGGATCAGTTTGGAACCAATCTTACGGATCTGGCCAAAGCCGGCAAGATGGATCGGCTGGTCGGCAGAGAAAAAGAGATTAACAGGGTAATTCAGATACTGAATCGTCGTCAGAAGAATAATCCTGCCCTGATCGGAGAGCCGGGCGTAGGTAAGTCTGCTGTGGCAGAAGGTCTGGCAGTCCGAATCGCTGAAGGCCGAGTCCCCGTTAAACTGCTGGATGAGGAAGTCTATCTCCTGGATATGACTGCTATGGTAGCCGGCACGCAATTCCGCGGCCAGTTCGAGAGCAGGATGAAAGGCGTGGTCGATGATGCGAGAAGGTCGGGCAATATTATTATTGTCATTGATGAGCTTCATAATATTATGGGTGCCGGTGATGCCGAAGGCGCTATGAATGCAGCCAATATTATCAAACCAGCCTTGGCCCGCGGCGAGATCAGAGTCATCGGCTCCACTACTCTGGATGAGTATCGCCGTTTTATTGAAAAAGATTCCGCTCTGGAGCGCAGATTCCAAAAGGTTATTATTGATGAGCCGTCCGAAGCGGAGACTCTGGCAATCTTGCGCGGGATTAAGGACTATTATGAGCAACACCATAATGTTTATTATTCTGATTGCGTGCTGGAGACTGCAGTCAGGCTGTCAGCCCGCTATATCACTGAGCGCTATTTGCCGGATAAGGCGATTGATTTGCTGGATGAGGCTGGTTCCGAAGTAAATCTCAGGAATAGCCAACTGGCAGAACTTCATGACAGACAGCAAAAACACGAGGAGTTGCTCCAGACTACAGAAGATCTGAATCGCAAGCTGGGAGGTACCCTGGCAGAAGAAGACAGAGTTTCACTGTACGAAGAGCAGGCAGCCATTAAGTCTCAATTGTTGCGTCTGGAAAGTGAACTGGCGGAATTACGGACAGCCGCTGAACCGGTCGAAGTTACCGAGAGAGATATCGCAGAGGTAGTAGAGATGTGGACCGGCATCCCCGTAACCAGGATTTCGGAAACGGAATCTGAGCGTCTGCTGGGTCTGGAAGATAGACTGCATCAGACCGTGATCGGACAACAAGAAGCCGTATCGGCGGTAGCTCGCGCGATCAGAAGACAGAGATCAGGTCTGGTCAACAGAAATAAGCCGGCCTCGTTTATCTTCGTCGGTCCGACTGGCGTCGGAAAAACTGAGCTGGCAAAAGCCGTTGCCGAAGCTATGTTTGATTCCCGGGAAGCTATTGTGCGCCTTGATATGTCAGAATATATGGAGCCGCATACAGTCAGCAAATTGATCGGTTCGCCGCCTGGCTATGTCGGCTATGATGACGGCGGTCAACTGACCGAACGCATCAGAAGAAAACCATATAGTGTTATCCTGCTGGATGAGATAGAAAAAGCGCATGCAGATGTTTTTAATATGCTGTTGCAGATAGTGGACGAAGGACGTCTGACGGACAGCCACGGTCGAGTGGTGAACTTCTCCAACACATTAATTATTATGACCAGCAATGCCGGAACTTCATTTAAAGGCCATGCCATCGGCTTTGGTAATCAGGAGCACGAGGCTCTGACCAACCGGGTTCATACCGTGCTGCGGGAGATGTTCAGGCCGGAATTTTTGAACAGGGTTGATGAAATTGTGGTTTTCCATGAATTGTCACAGGATGATTTAAGGCAGATTGTAGATCTGATGTTGACTGAAATTGAGGCAGATTTGGAACTTAAGGGGCTGAAGCTGATTGTGACGGACACAGCCCGTGCTGAGTTGGTCAAAGGCGGATATGATCAGAAATACGGAGCCAGGCCTCTGCGACGCTTGATTACCAGAACAATTGAAGACAGATTGGCTGATCTGATGCTGTCCGGAGAACTGGATGGAGCGGCGGGGGTATCCTGCGATTTTGATCGAAGCAAAGGCGAATATACTTTTGCCTGGATTTAGTATTGACGGGTGTTTGATGGCATAGCGCATTTAAGCTGAGGCAGCTGTGCGGATGGTTTGGCAACATTAATATAGTGTAGCGGGACTGGCTATTCCGGCTAAGCCATTAATTGGATTAGGTCTTGAGATGAGATGGGAAGCAATATTTTTACTTCAAGGCGGACGGGAAAGTTCGACTTCTGATCTGTCGCAGATTGTGACGGTGCTGGTCAATACTCTGATCGTGCTCTTCCTCGCTGTTGCCGCAACGGCGGCGATCAGCTTCTATTTGCAACGTCTGTCTAAAGTCTCTCTGCTGGAATCATTCCACGAGCTGCTGGGGGAAAAGGTGATTGTTACCAAGACAGCCGGTCCCGAAACAAGCGGCGAGTTCCGCTCTGACAGCGGCGAAGAAGGTCAATGTCTGGCCAGCGAATGGATCTATCCCGGAATGCCTGCCCGTATCACCAATTATCGCGACGGCATCTACAAAATCAGACCATTGCATGTCGATTACCGCGATTTGAGCCAAAAAGATAAATAGAGC
>JAAZGH010000256.1 GCA_012511325.1 Clostridiales bacterium
CTTGTACATTAAGCAGCAGATTGGAATGTGGCTATCTTTTTTAGTTTTGCTGGGCTTTGTAACCGGTTTTTTAAATAACGCTTCGATGCTGCAACGAATTGTAACCTTTGCGGGAGTCATGATTTACTCGGCGGTTTTCGGCAGTATCAGATATTTGGTTTTTCTATACTTAATTCATATAGGCTCTTCCTTGTATATGCCCACATTCTTTTTCTCATTGGGACCGTTTTTTGATTTTCTTTATCTGGTTTGTTTCTACAGTGCTTTTGTTGGAAGAGGCATAAAAAAATTTGATTCGAGAAAGGGACGGTTGACATGGGGATGGCTTTAATCATTATGAAAGGCTATTTCGTAGCCGTCATAATTATTATTCTAATATATACTGCCCGACATGCTGCTTTTGCCTATAACAGGATGTTCGGCAAGCAAAGGATGTATTACAACGATATTTATGATAGCAGCATGCCGTCTGTTTCGGTATTGATTCCAATGCACAATGAAGAAAAGGTCCTTAATTATGTTTTGGATTCTTTGCTCGAATGTAATTACGACAGAGATTTGCTGGAGATAATACCGATTAATGATAATTCCGACGACAATACAGGAAAGATGCTGGATGAATATCATAGCAAATATCCTTTCATTCGGCCGCTGCACCGCGGGAAAGGAAATAACGGCAAGCCTGCCAGTCTGAATGACGCAATGGAGTTGGCACGCGGTGATATCATTATAGTTTTTGATGCGGATTATCGGCCGGGAAAAGGACTTTTGCATTCGTTGGCATTGGCTTTTAAAGACCCGGAAGTAGGGGCGGTAATGGGCAGGGTAATTCCGCTTAATATCAATACCAATATTTTGACCAGACTCTTAAACCTTGAAAGGTCCGGCGGCTATCAGGCCGACCAGCAGGCCAGGTACAATATGAGGACAATTCCTCAGTATGGAGGGACGGTAGGGGGTTTTAATAAAGAATTTTTCATGGAAACGGGTGGCTTCAATCCACGAATTTTAGCAGAAGATACTGAACTGACCTATCGAATTTATACGAATGGCTTGAAAATGGTTTATGCGAACAATGCCGAAAGCTATGAAGAGGCTCCGGAGACTTGGAATGTCAGGGGCAGGCAAGTTCGCCGCTGGTCTCGAGGGCATAATAATGTCATGTTTAGATATTTTTTCAAGGTGCTCTTCAGTAGGAAAATGACGCTGCGCGAAAAACTGGACGGATTGCTGCTCCTGTGTGTTTATATGGTTCCATTTCTCTTTGCATTGGCTTTTTGGGATACGATAGCCTTGTTTTTTCTCGGGGAGATGAACATATTTATAGGTTGGTGGACATTAATTTTCGTCGCTGCCTATAATACTTATGGCAACTTTGCCCCATTCTACGAAATAGCGACGGCATTGATGATGGACGGAATCCAAGGCGATGTGATGCTTTTGCCGTTGTTAACCTTTAATTTTTACTTCTATATATGGTATACTACCTTAGGTTTTTTAGATGCGGTCTTGGATATCATAACCCCGCGCAAGGTGCATTGGGACAAAACCGAGCGCTTTACTCAAAAAAATAGGGGAGCTGCAGAATAATGACTTCCTTAGTTATCGGAGTGGCTATAGTTCTATTCATATGTATGCTGCTCTTTCCTTTGTTCCTGAGCTTAGTCAGTTTAAGGAAAAAGGGGGTGAAGCCTCTAAAAATAGATCAAAGCAAAACTCGCAATCCGCGTTATTTCGGAGAATCATTTGCAGCTTTGATAGAAAAGGCGTGGCTTGATTATGACGGCAGTGGCCAAATAAAGCTTTCCCACATCGAAAAGATTTTGGAGGCCGATAAAACAAATACATATCCGGATAATTGTCAAAGTGTTATCTATGCGGAGACTGAAGATTTCCGGCCTCCGGAAAATGTAATATTCGAAAAAGAAATCTATAGTTGTCAGGATGCATATATAGAA
>JAAZGH010000086.1 GCA_012511325.1 Clostridiales bacterium
ATTGGCGGCTTCAATCATTCAGGCTGTACCACAATTTTTCACCGGATTATTCACCAAAGATCCCGAGCTTACTGCGGCCACTATCTCTACCATGCGGATTTATTGTTTGGGCATTTTCTTTATGGGCTTCCAAAATTCCTGCCAACAAAGTTTCATTGCCTTCGGTCAGGCCAGGATCAGCATGTTCATGGCTCTGCTGCGCAAGATCATTCTCCTGATTCCCCTGATCTTTATCCTGCCAAGGCTGTTCAGTCCGACGGTTTATGCTATCTACTGGGCGGAACCAATAGCCGATTTCCTGGCCGCGGCAGTTACAACAACAATGTTCCTCAGATTTTTTAAGAAAGAACTCGCTGAAATGGCATTGAGTTAAATTGAGATAGGAACAGATACTTCAGGCGATTCCGAGCTGTTCGAGAATAGTCTTGCTCAATTCGCCTTTCTTTACAGTGGGCAAAGGTATTGCCTCTTGCTCCGTCATCAGGGAGAAAATGTCCGGTATGGCAAGTCCGATCTCTTGTTCCAGTTCTGCGATCAGGACTTTGCGGCTGCGCCCTCTGGCATAGCCTCGTCCGCGCAGCGCCTCGGTCATAGTTTGGGCGAAACGGTACGGACTGTCCAGATTGAGAATAACAGCCGGCAGATCAATTTTCTGGCGCTCGCGCCATGTCTCATAGGCTGACAGGGCGCCTGCCGTCTGGGGATCCAGAGCATAGTCTGTGCGATCATAGATTGACAGGATCAGGCCGCTGATTCTGCGGTCATCGACCGTGACAGCTTCCATGGCAGCTTTCATCAGAGCTGCATCTCCGGCGCTAAGCCGAATAATTCCCTCATTGATCAAGTCATTTAGATAAAACGTGACTAGATTGCTGTCGCGTGCCAAAGTTTCATAGAGCAGGCGCTCAACATTCATCGGCAGATCGACATCCATACCTGGCAGATCTGTATGCAAAACTTCCCGCTTGCGCATATAGCTGCCATCCAGGATTAAATCGGCCAGCCCTTTATTGCGATTGGTAACTACGAGGATCTTAGCAATCGGCAGACCCATCCGGCGCGCATATAAGGCAGCTACCAGCTCGCTGCCATTGCCTGCCGGAACAGATAAGACAAAGCCTTCGTCAGCATTCAGGCGCTCATGGGCATAGAGCCAGGAGGCAGCCCAGCAGTAATAAGCGATCACTGGCATGATCCTGATCCAGCTCAGAGAGTTGGCTGTAGATAGAATCACTTGATGCTGCCTCAACTTTTCAACCAGTTCACGATTAGCTAAGCAGCTTCTGATCTCCAGCGACAATTCTTCGAATGTAGCCGATGAAGAAGCCGCAAAACAATTGCGACCACAGGCCGCCCGCATTTCCTGCTCGGCTTGGCCAGGCTCGCCGCTGCTGGCGAAAAAAGCCATTACAGCGAAGTTCTCGATATCGGCCATAGTCGTTAAGGCGGCAATGCCGGCATTGCCGGTCGTGGCTGTCAACAGCAGCTGCTGCATCCCGTCCCCTGTCTTTTGTCCGGCCAGACTCAAGAGCGGCGGCACCAGCATCATAGAATAATCCTTGCCTGATGCGGTCGGCCCTGAATCCAGCCGCAGCAAGTACTCATACGGATTATATGGATTTATTTGCTCCAGGAAGGCCGGCCTGTCGCCGAAATTCACTTCCGAATAAACAGTCTCACAGATTTCTTCCAATTCCTGAGCCGAGAAATCTGTCAGATACAGCTCCAAAACATTTGCTACCGCCTGATAATACGGCCTTGACGATAATGAGCGAATCCAGTCCTGATCAACCTGAGGTATAGTCTGCGGCACAAATAGTCCGCCATCTGCGGGTACACCCTGCCTTAATGCTTCGGAAGGCTTGCAGGGTGGCTGAATGCCCCTGGTACTGATATATAGCATCTAAATACCTATCTTCCTAATCGAGCGGATATCTTGAGCGGTACATATCAAGCAGATCCGCGATCTCTTGTTTATCAGGTGCTTGCTGCTCCATTTCCAGCACCAGCCAATCAAGTTGCTCCTCTGTTCTCCGGTTGCTGATAATACCGGGCCGGACCAAAAAATAAAAGAGCAGAAAAATCACAGCGCTGATGATCACAATCAAGCTTATAATCTGTACCATGCCGTTGTGTGACTGTCCGGTATCGAGCTCCAAGCCTTGTGGCAGTCTGCCTTGTTCTTGCGCACGGATCTGCTTTAGGACTTCCTCCCGCTCCCTGGCCGTAGCCATGCGCATTTTATCCGCCCTGCGGCCGCTCTCGGAGCGCTCCAGAAATCCTCCCCTGATCAGATCAGCCTTAACGCGGTTTAACATATTGTCTTTGCGCCGACGCTCCCTGCTTTTCACTTTATCCCTGATCTTGCCTTCCCGGGCAATCAATTTAGCCTCTTCGACTGCTTCGTATTCTTGCTCGGACAAATCAGATAACTGAGCTTTTTGGAACATCTCCTCTGCCGCCCGCCAATTCTGCTGCCGGCACAGACAGAGCCCGTAAAGATATGCCGCCTGCGGAAAGAGCGGAAACTCACCGGTCAGGCGATCCAGGGCAATCATCGCTACATCCCAATTGCCATTGCCAATCTGCTCCAGAGCCCGATTATACATGGCAACCGCGCGTTCGCACTCCTTCTCGGAAGCGCCGACCCTGACTTCGTCAGCCTGCAATCTATTCAGTTTTTTTATTTTCAGTTCCCAATTCATGCTAAATCCTTAATGCTTCCGGCTGTATCTTCTAAGATCAGAGCGGATAGCTCCCGCCAGATATAATGAGCCGAAGGCTACCAGGGGTAGTCCACTGCGCCGGGCCAGCTCCACTGCTTGCCTCGTCGCTTCGCCGGCAGCGGCAATTGCTGCGGCACGAACATGAATATTATAACTGTCTTTGCTCTCAGATTCTATATCAAGCCGATTGATCTCCTCCGCCAATCTATCCGCGCGAAGGCTCCTGGGATTAGGCGGCTCGGTCGCAATAATACGCGCCGGCCGGTATTTACGGTTAAAAAGAACCTCAGACAGAATTCTCCGATAGTCCTTATCTGCCAATACACCTGTCAGGAAGATCACTTTCTGTCCGGCCAGAATCTGATCCAAAGTCTCGGCCAACGCCATGCTGCCCTGGGGGTTGTGGGCGCCATCCAGCAAAATAAAAGGTTCGGCAGCGGAAATAATCTCCAGCCGACCCGGCCAAGTTGTGCTGCGGATGCCGGCGGTTATACTCTCAGCCTCCAGATAGGGCCGGGCAGCAGTTGCAGCCAATATCGCATGTAAAGGCTGATAGGAACCCAAAAGCCCGGTACTGTAATGTTCGCCCGCGGCATAGAAATGCTGCCCGGAGAGAACAA
>JAAZGH010000087.1 GCA_012511325.1 Clostridiales bacterium
CAAGAGGCGTGAGCGATTTGGTCGCCGGAGCAACCGCAATAGACGCCGGTGCCGGAGAATTGCTACAGGGTCTGAACCAGCTCGCCGATCAAGGTCAGAATTTGACTAACGGCTCCCGGCAAATCTTGGACGCCTTGCAGCAGATCAACGCCCAACTCTCGCTTGAGGGGGTACAAGTTCCCACAGCGGCAGAGCTGGCCGGTCTGGCTCAGTCTGTGGCTACTCTCAATGGTATCCTGGCCAATATTGCGTTTCCGGCTGGAAACGATGGAGTTGCCTGGATTGCTTACTTGACTGGTAAAACGGAGGCAGAGGCTGCTGCTTATTTTAATCAACTGAATGAAGCGGAAAAAAATACTCTAGTTGGTCGGCTAAACGGCTATAGGAATGCAATCAATATGGCTCAAGCAGAGAGCAATAAAGCGCTGGGCGGACTGAATGCAGTTATGGTTAAGCTCCAAAGTCTGGCAGCCCTGGTCAACGGCACAGCAGAAAAGCCCGGACTTCAGGCTCTGATCGGGGGATTAAACCAGCTATATACCCAGTATAATGCCTTTCACAAAGGGCTTGTCCAATATACCGGCGGTGTGCAGCAGATTGCCCGGGGTGTGGCCGGCAAGGATCCTGCCAAACCCGGTTTGAAGGCCGGTCTCTCTCAGCTGGCGGGTGGCTTGGAAAAGCTCAATGCCGCTGGTAAGGAAATACGTGGGGGCGGCGATAAGTTGAAAGCCGCCGGCACCCGGATCAAAAACGGCGGCACTAAACTTGTGACCGGTTTGAGCGAGCTGAAACTAGGCACATCCGAATATATTGACGGCGTGCGCGAATTATCTGAAGGACTGCAGGAATATCAGGACGGTCTGGCGGAATACACCGACGGTATCAAAGAGCTGGCCTCGGGTGTCAATGAACTGGCTGACGGCACCAGGGATATGGACGAAAAGATGCTCGACGAGATCAACAAGAAGATCGATGAACTGCTCCATAAGGATTTTGTGCCGGTTTCTTTCGTCTCACCGATGAACACCAATGTAAAATCTGTGCAGGTTGTCTTGCTTACGGACGAAATCCCGGCGCCGGCCAAGCCGGTAATCGAAGTGCCTAAAGAAGAAGACAAAGGCTTCCTTGAGCGCATCAGAGATATTTTCCGTTAAGAACTGCCACCCTAAAATAAAAAGAGCGAGGATTGCATCCGCGCTCTTTTTATTTCCATAACTTTTTCTAAGTTTAACTTATTGCTTTTTGTCCTCGTCGCCGAAAGGATCGCCGCACTCAGGACAGAATTTAGGCGGATTCGTACTGTCTTCCGGCTCCCAGCCGCAGTTAGAGCACTGATACTCTGTTTTGGCCGGACGCGGGGAACCACATTCCGAGCAGAATTTGCCGGTATTATCTTTATGTCCGCATTCGGTACAGATCCAGCCGCCCGCATCCGGGGCAGGGCCGGGTTTTGGCGTACCGCAGTTGGCGCAGAATTTGGCGGCTTGCTTATTCTGATGCTGACAGTTACTGCAAGTCCAGGTTGCTTCGGCCGGAGCAGCAGGGGAAGCGCCGCCTGCGGCTGCGGGCTGGGCGGCTGCCTGCTGCGCCTTTTGTTCAGCGGCCAATTGATGCAGATTGCCGGCGCTTTGGCCGCCTGCCATCTGAGCCATATTCAAGCCGGCGAAACCGAAGAAAGCACCGCCGCCGCCCTCGTTCTTGGCTGCATTTTTCATGGCTTCCATCTGGGCTGCGGTCATGCCGGCAGCTGCCATGCTGGTATCGCGGTAGACAGCTTGGGCTTGCAGCTCTTGCAGCCGCTTGACATCTTCTTCCGAGGCAGTGACGGAATCCATTGTGACAGTGAAAATCTGGATACCGCGCTTCTCCAGCCATTCCTCGCTAAGCTCCTCATTGAGCGCCTTCGTAATCTCGCGTGTATGCAGCGGGAGCTCGTCATAGCCGATCCCCTGGGCAGAGATTCTGGCCAGAGCGGGCTGCAGGGCGGTCAGGAATTCTCCTCTCAGTCTGCCATCCAGTTCCTCTCTGGTATATTTGTCTTTAACATTGCCGGCGACAAAGGTATAGAACAAAATAGGATTGGCAATGTAATAGCTAAAAATACCGTGGGCGCGAATCGGCATTACCATGGACAGTCCGATCGACGGATCCTGGATTTTGAAAGGCACAGGATTCGGCGTGCCGTATTTATTATCCGGAATTTCTTTGGTATTGATATAGTAGATTCTGAGGTCTTTGGCATGATGGCCGCCAAAAGTAAAGCGCCGTACAGCATTCTGGAATGAACGCTTGATGCTGTCGCCCAGCCCTTCTTCATTGTAGAAGAGTGAAGCTTCCGTGCTGCTGTTGTAGAGAAATTCACCCGGCTCACCACTGAACTCAACTATTTTGCCTTGATCGGTCAGGATCATGAACTGACCATCAGCCACTGTAATGATCGATCCGTCAGTGATAATCGATTCGTCACCTTTGTTTTGGGAACGTTTAGATTGAGCCCTGACACCGCGGGTCATTAAGACATCCTGGTTGAGACGGTCGCTTGTAAAAAAGTCGCGCCACTGATCTTCAAGTACCCCGCCTACGGTTTCCTTAAAAACTTTTATTAAACCCATATTTATCCTCCATTATTTTGTGTAGACAATTATTTAAATCAGACTGTAATCCCTTAATCTCTATTCTCTATTCTTGAGCAGATCGCGAATTTCAGTCAACAGGATCAGATCGGGAGCCAGCTCTTCTTCAATTTCCTCCTCAGCCGCGGTCTTATGTGTCCTGATTTTATTGACAGCTTTTACCAGAAGGAACAGGAAGAAAGCAATCAGAATGAAAGAGATTATAACCTGGATCAGATTACCATAGCTTATCGCCAGCTCGTCAACATCGCCCTCTGCCGCGCGCAGAACAATTTTGAGCCTGGATAGATCAATGCCGCCGACAATCAAACCAATTATCGGATTAAGGATGTCCGCTACAAAGCTGTCAATAATAGCTTTGAAAGCCAGACCGACAACTAAGCCCACCGCCATGTCTACAACATCGCCGCGGGCAATGAATTCTTTAAATTCCTTTAGCATATAGCACTCCTTGTTTGAGAAATAGCAATTGCCGGACAGCACCCGGTTGACCGGAACCGATCAGCTCTCCCGGGCGTACTTGCGAACTGACTCAGGCAGACTATCAAGCTCTGCCGTGATGGCGATTGTGAGCCGGTTATCGCATTGTTTGGCCAGTTTTTCCAATTCGCGGAAAAAATCCGCCAGATGATCCGGGTCGTCATCGCCGGCAACTTTATAAATACTGTCTATATAGATATGAGAGATGTCCTAATCTTTGGCGTTCAGCCCTGACAAAAATGCCAGAAGACCATCATATCCACGGACAGGATATTCAGCAATATCGATCAGGCGCACCAGATAAGGCACCTGACTATCGAGGCGTTTCCCATATTCTATGAAGACGATATTCGCACCTTCCTCCCTCAGTTCTTCCGTCATTTCTTCCAGCATCAGGGGCGTTTTGCCGCTGCCCTTGGCACCAACAATGGCATCGATCATTCTCAAAATCTCCTCTCCGTAATTTTTTCTTACGGCAGGATACCGGCTACAGTTATTTCAGGTATGACTATGATGATCCGGCGCTATCCTGCAACTAGTTAAAATTATTGTAACTGATAGGACCTAAAAAATGAAGCTGATTTCCGGAACCCGCCGGTTGCGGCCGCCACGCTATTTGACAATCAGGAAAAGCAGATGATATGATGAGCCCGCATTGTAATAGGGGAGTGGCTCAACGGTAGAGCAACGGTCTCCAAAACCGTGGGTTGCGGGTTCGAATCCTGTCTCCCCTGCCAAGGAAAAGCCCTGCGGCCGTGAGGTTACAGGGCTTTTATATTTTATACGGGACTGTATAGAAATCTGTTTTATCCCCACTTTTTGCCCGGTTGGGGTAGAATAATTAAATTGATGCGAATTAGTGATAGTAAAAAAGTATGTTGATAAGGTATGCGAAAAAATACTCGAAATTGATTGTCGGCCAGCTTTTCTTCGCGAGCATCTGGGTCTTTTCGCAGCTTCTCATACCTCGTTTAATGGTAGATATTGTAGACTCCGGCATAATGATGAAGGACATGAATGCCATTATTCAGCGGGGTCTGCTGATGCTGTTGACAACAGCCTTAAATATACTCTCTTTGCTGATTTCCATATTTTTTCTTACCAAAGTCACCGCCGGGATCTCAAGAGATTTACGAGCGGATTTATTCGAAAAAATTATCGGCTGGTCTAAGGAAACAAGGACGGGTTTTTCCGATTCCACTTTAATTACGCGAACAGTCAACGACGTAAAGCAAGTTTCAAATCTGATCGATCTGTCTTTAAGAAAGATTTTTACCCTCACCATTACCATTATAGGGGCGCTGGTCGTGTCCTTTGCGCTGGATGCCAAATTAGCCTCCATTATCTAGATCATCATACCGGCGATCTTGTTTTTGGGCTTATTCCTGACGACAAGAGCCCTTCCTCAATATGCCCGCATACGTCTTGCTATCGACCGGATCAATCAACTTTTCCGGGAAAATATAAGAGGGATTCGGGTTATAAGAGCCTTCAATAAATCCGGTTATGAGATAAAAGAATTTGAGAAGGCGACGAAAGATGCTTGCGAGGCCAGTGTCCGATCGGAATCGACGATGATGCTCTTGAGCCCTCTTATTTTGTTGCTCACCAATATTCTAATCTTGATTATTTTGTTTTTGGGCGGCAGCCGGGCGCAAGCAGGAACGATCAAACTTGGAGTTCTGATCGGTCTCATCGAATATGCCGCGATCAGTTTGAATAATATTCAGCAATTCGCATCTATCATCACTATTATTCCCAGGTCGAAGGTTTCTATAGACAGAATCGCAGAAGTGTTGTCGAAAGAAGAACTGCTCAAGGTTAAAAAAGATACTCTTAAATTGAGTGAAAAAGGAATCAGTTTTGAGGATATAGATTTTTACTATCCTGACTCTCGCATGGCTGCCTTGGGGAATATCAATTTTCAGCTAAAAAAGGGGGAGACTAAGGCGATTATCGGTTCGACCGGGAGCGGGAAATCGACCATCATCAAATTATTATTG
>JAAZGH010000088.1 GCA_012511325.1 Clostridiales bacterium
GGCATTATCGGGCCGTTATCGTGCTGGCGTTCGCCTTGATCCCGGTTTTGCTGCTGGCGGGCGCCTGCGGCGGAACCAAAAAAGCCGATGAGGAAGCGGACAAAAATACCACGTCGCAGCTGAGCAAGAACAGTCCGGCCTATACTGTAGAAGGATTGTCTGAATTTACAGTCCTCGACTCTTCAGAGCTGTTTTCCTATTGCCGGCTCAGCCTGAAGGGAGTTTCACCACGATTGCTGGCTGCAGTCAACAATAACCTGCCCTATAATCTGAAAGATCTGTTTAGATTCGAATCTGAAGAAGGTCCTTACAAAATCGGCGACGAAGTCATCGTCACACTGACCTTCTCTGAATCTGAGCTGGAGGCAGCCGGCTATGCCGTGCCG
Organism: Clostridiales bacterium; assembly: GCA_012511325.1. Lineage (GTDB taxonomy): Bacteria > Bacillota > Clostridia > Saccharofermentanales > DTU023 > UBA1046. The sequence continues at coordinate 387 of JAAZGH010000088.1, forward strand.
GGCGGCGAACACAAAGCCGTATTCACAATCGGGGCGCAGGATGTCAAGGTGTATCTGCAAGAACTCGCACAGATGAACGGCGCCTACCGCCAACAATTATTCAACCAGGTTCATGATCTTGCCAGCGCCTGGTTTGACAGCCCCGGCTGGGTCTATTTGAATGATGAGCGCGTCACCAATCTGAGCAATCTGCAACTGCATGCCATCGCCTTGCTCAATCACAAAAGCAATGCTCTGACAGAATATGCCGACGAGAGCAGCCGGGACTATAATCCCGAATTCATATCCAAGCTGGTTTTTATCTATGAGTTAACCTGTACCAGTTACTGGTCTGCGGATCAAACCGCCAGCAAAGCCTATTTCTGTATAGAAAGCGGCGATCTGATCGTCCATCCCAACGGCGCTGTCGAAATGGATCTCAGCCAAGTCGGCCACTACAGCGTCCAAAGCGAGCTGCTGGACCTGGAAACACTTAAAAATCAATATCTCTACGCTCTCCAAGACGAATATATCATCACGGAATACACCCCCGAGGATTACATAAGCCAATAATCGCCAGGATAAACGGGGAATAGGACGCGCAGGCCATTGGCGCAGCCAAGACGGTTAGCTTCCTGTGTCACGGGTGCGGCCGACATCAAGCCGGACTATCTCGAAATCCGGCGGTTAGCTTCCTGTGCCGCAGGTGTGGCAGGGGTTTCCTGAGCGCCTTCGTCTATAGCTTGCCTGTGAAGGGCGGGTAGATGATGCCGTCCTCGGTTACGATCGCTGTAATCAGACCGGCGGGAGTTACATCAAAGCTGGGATTGTAAACCGGGACATCCGGCGGGCAGATATAGCCGCCATTGATCAGCCTGACTTCGTCAGCGCTGCGCTCTTCGATTGGTATTTCCGCCCCGGTAGGACAGGAAAGATCGATGGTCGAGGACGGCGCGGCGATATAGAAAGGGATGCCGAAGTGTCGGGCCAGGATGGCGACTCCCAAGGTGCCGATTTTGTTGGCGGTGTCGCCGTTGGCGGCGACGCGGTCACAGCCGGTGATGCAGGCTTGTATCTTGCCTTGGCTCATCACGCTGGCTGCCATATTGTCGCAGATCAGGACGAGATCCGCGCCGGCCTGCTGCAGTTCAAAAGCTGTCAGCCGTGATCCCTGCTGGCGGGGCCTGGTCTCATCGACATAGATGCAAAGCGGGATCCCCCGCTCCAGCGCCAGATAGAAGGGGGCAGTGGCCGTACCGTAGCCCGTGGTGGCCAGCGCGCCGGCATTGCAATGCGTCAGGACACCGTCGCCGGGTTTGAGCAGACTTAGGAGATGCTCGCCGATCGCCCGATTGGTGCGCAGATCTTTCTCCTGGATCAGAGCCGCCTCCCGCTCCAGACAAGAGAGTAGGCGTGCCGGCGCGGCGCCTTCGATAAATGCTGCTAGGTCATGCTCCAGACAGCGGCGAGCCGCAGCCAGCAGGCGCGAGACCGCCCATTCCAGATTGACGGCGGTAGGACGGGCCGAGATCAGATAATCAGCCCGTTGCGCAAAAGCGGCCAGGAAGTCTTCGCCGGTAACACCGGAGATGGTTTTGTCCGGCCTGATGGCCGGAGGAGCAAACTCATCTGTTTCGCCCGGACTTTCCTCTGTCGGACCACAGATCCGGCCATTGGAACAGCACTCGCCCGGATCCGGAACCGGGGTAGAAGCGGCCTCATCCCGCTTAGCGACAGGAAATGCTGCTTTGCCTCCCGCCGGCAGAAGCTCTCCGGCCGCAAGCACCATGCCGTAGGCGGCAGCAACTCCGATCGCCGGCGCGCCGCGCACTACCATATCGCGAATCGCCTCATATACACCTTCGACAGTGTCATATTCGAGATAGCTGACCACGGCGGGCAGCTCTCTCTGGTCGAGCAGACTAAGTCGCCCCTCCGACCAGCGCAAAGTATCCATCTGATCCTCCTTATCTCTATGATAGAGGAAAAAGTTCTCGGCGCGGTTGTCCACGCTCGTGAAGCTCCCACCGACACTGCTGAGCGTGTAGCCTCTTCTGTATGCGGTTGTCCACGCTCGTGAAGCTCCCACTCCTTTAATGATAGAGGAAAAAGTCCGACCTCTCAATTCGGTATTTTGTTATAGTATGAGGCAGACTAAGGCGTTAGGCTGGTAGATTATTCCGCTTGGCGGTCGTTATTGGGCTTCATTTTGTCGCTTCATTTTGCCGGACGTTTGTAATTACGGACGGCGGACTGTAATTACGAACGGCGGACTGTCTTCGACAGACGGATTGTCTTCGATAAAGGAGTTAAAACTGATTTGAGTACACAGCGGAAGAAAGGCTTCAATAAGTGGATGATTGTAGTCTCCTGCTTTTTTGTGATGGCTCTGATCGTCGGCATCATCTACAATGTCTTTACGATTTTTACAATCCCGGTAACAGAGGGACTGGGAATCAGCAGGCAGAGTTTCTCGCTGGCTCAAACCCTGATCCTGGTGGTTACGATCTTCGTCAATCTGATTATCAGCCGCATGATAGACAGATATGGGCTGATCCGCCTGTTCAGGATTTTCTCTATCCTGACACCGCTAATCTACCTCGGTTTTGCTTTCGTCAATAATCTCTGGCAACTGTACACGATTGCGCTCCTGGTTGGGATTGCGCAATGCTTCATCTCGATGGTGCCTGTCTCCATCCTGCTCAATAGCTGGTTTGACCGCGATATAGGGCTGGCGCTCGGGATCACTTTCATGGGCAGCGGTATCGGCGGCATGGTCCTCAATCCGCTGGTCAATGCCATTATTGAATCCTTGAGTTGGCGGCACGCTTTTGGTTTTCTGGCCATACTCATGTTCGTCTTTGTGGTGCCGATCGGCTTCTTCGTCCTCCGTCTGCCGCCACATCCGGCCGACGGTGCCGCTTCAGAACCGGGAACGGACGGACCCTCACCCGCGGCGGAAGTAGCTGATGTGGTCAATGAATACTTGACCACAGGCAAAGGAGTGGCTTCCGATTACAAGTTCTGGCTGCTGGCTATAGCCTTCCTCTGCAATGGGGTTGCCGGCTACAGCATTATCAATTTTGTGACGCCTTATTTCCGCGATCTCGGCTATTCCTCCTATTACGCAGCCAATGTCATGGCCATGTCAATGGGACTATTGGCCATAGGCAAAGTTTTGCTCGGTCTGATCTATGTCCGCACCTCAGTTCGCTTCGCGACACTGCTGGCTATCTTCGCCGCTTTCACAGGTCTGGGCGCGCTTTGCCTTGCACACTATACC
>JAAZGH010000089.1 GCA_012511325.1 Clostridiales bacterium
ATATACAAGGCAGGTCCTGTGCGGGAAGCTGCACGAGAGCTCCTGACCAGCAAGAGGCAAGATATACTAGATCATGAAGAGATAGATCCAGCGATAATTAATCTGGAGATGGCAGATATTGCCCGTGAAATGGAAAGTTTAATAGAATTCGACCACAGGCATGACTTGCAACCGGTGCTGAATGCCACCGGGATCATCCTACATACTAATTTGGGGAGGGCGCCACTATCTGATTCTGCCATCACGTCTATTATTGAAACCAGTCGCGGGTACAGTAATCTGGAATTTGATCTGGAAATGGGCAGCAGAGGCAAGCGTTGCGAAAATGTGAGCTCACTTTTGAATAAGCTTACCGGCGCGGAAGAGTCTCTGGTCGTTAACAATAATGCCGGGGCGTTGTTACTGTTGCTGGATACTATGGCTAAAGGCAAGGAAGTCATCGTTTCGCGCGGTGAGCTGGTTGAGATTGGTGGTTCGTTTCGTATCCCGGAAATCATGACTCAAAGCGGCGCTATGCTGAAAGAAGTCGGCACCACCAACCGAACCCGCCTTTCGGATTATGCTGCGGCTGTTACAGAAAATACTGCCGCTCTACTGAAAGTGCACAGATCAAACTTCCGGCTTGAAGGCTTTACTTCAGAGGCCAGCTTAGCTGAACTATCTTGCCTGGCCAGGGAAACCGGTCTGCCTTTAATTTACGATCTTGGTTCCGGTCTGCTGCATCCGCAGCCACCTTCTATTCTAGCTGCCGAGCCGCAACTGACACCTTCTGTTCTTGAGCTGGTAGATGCTGTTTGCTTCAGTGGCGATAAATTGCTGGGTGGACCTCAGGCCGGCATTATCCTTAGTCGGTCTGAAATTGTGCAAAAACTTCACAAAAATCCACTGCATAGAGTCCTCCGTGTTGATAAGTTAGTTCTGTCAGCTTTGACATCAACGCTAAGAAGCTATCAGGATCCTGACTCACTATCCGAGACTATACCTTTCTACCGCCTATTGACTATTTCCGAGGAGAAGATTAAAGAGCGTGCCCGGAGCTTGCTTGATTTATTGCTATCAGTAAATATGAAGGCGCAGTTGATTCCATGTCGTGGTGAAATAGGCGCCGGCTCAGCTCCCGGTATTACTCTCGCTTCTTGGGCTGTCGCAATTCCTGCTGACTCCGCAGTCTGCTCACTAACTGATATCGAACAAAGGTTAAGACTCGGCAGTCCGCCTGTGATCGCCTTTATTAATGATAATAAGTTGATCTTTGATCTGCGCTGTATCGAGGACGATGATCTATATATACTGGCTGATGCTATTAAAACAGCCGGTATGAGTACTATAGAGTAGCTAATCCATTTGGGCATGCTCTTTTGACGGGACCTCTTAACTATGCTTTGGCAGATAGGGGAGACAATGAAACACAGTATTATTGGAACAGCAGGTCATGTCGACCACGGAAAATCACTTTTAATCAAGGCCTTGACCGGAATTGATACCGACCGACTCAAGGAAGAGAAAAAGCGGGGAATCACGATTGACTTAGGTTTTGCCTGGCTGGATCTCCCTAACGGCGGTAAAGCTGGTATTGTTGATGTTCCGGGTCATGAAAGATTTATTAGCAATATGCTGGCCGGTGCAGGCGGCATAGATCTGGTGCTTCTGATTGTTGCTGCCGATGAAGGTGTAATGCCTCAGACCAGAGAGCATCTGGATATTTTGCAGTTGTTGGGTATACCTCAAGGGATTATTGTCCTGACAAAAAAAGATCTTGTCAGTCAGGAATGGCTGGAGCTGGTGCAGGACGATGTTCGCTCAGTCTGTACCGGCACTTTTCTGGAAATGGCACCTATGTGTATAGTTTCCGCCTATACAGGTGACGGCATTGCCGAGCTGCGTGAATTGATCATATCCATTCTGACAAAACTTGACAGCACAAAATCATTACTACCGTTTCGTCAGCCTATTGACAGGGTATTCAGCATGGAGGGTTTTGGTACTGTTGTTACCGGGACTATAATCGAAGGACAATTGAAAGTTGGCGAGACAGTCATGCTGTATCCGTCAGAAACTGAAGTCAGGGTACGTAATATTCAAGTCCATGGTCAAGATCAAACATGCGGTTTTGCAGGACAAAGAGCTGCTATCAATCTGGCTTCTATCTCCCGTACCGACGTATTGCGGGGCGAAGTTTTGGCCCAATCTCAT
>JAAZGH010000090.1 GCA_012511325.1 Clostridiales bacterium
GATCAGTAGCGCGTATTCCCAAAGAGCGCAAAGGACGATCGTTGCACCTATCACTTTTATACAAGTTCATCGCTTCCTCCAAAATAATAACTGAACACTGAGTAGGGCGCTCCAGTTTGCGCTGTCGTTCCCAGGAAAACAGATCACTATCCCGCAATGAAATCTGCACAGTTGCACAGCAAAGTTCTTGTTCGCGCAGGCGGGATGCCACTTTATCGGCCAGGCGCATTAAGACTTGCTTAACCTCAGCTTCAGTGTGAAGATCTCTGGCTGTGGTCATACTGTTACCAATGGATTTGACCTGCGGATAAGCGCCGGATCCAGCGACCTCACTTCGCTCGAGACCCATCGCATACTGCCAAAACATCAAGCCTGCTTTACCCAGCCTCAGTCGGAGAAAATCAGGACCACAACGCACCAGATCACCGATTGTGCGCACATTCATCGCCCCGAGCTTTTTTTCAGTTTGCCTACCCACAAACAGTAGCGCTCGAACCGGCAACGGCCAGACTATTGCGCGAAAATTATCCTGCCTGATTTCGCTGACTGCATCGGGTTTATTGAGATCGCTGCCCAATTTGGCAAAGATTTTATTAAAGCTAACGCCGATCGATACCGTCAGTCCTATCTCATCTCTGATCCGCCGGCGGATCTCCTCAGCAATCTCCACGCCGGCACGATCGGCTCCTGTCAGATCAAGCCAGCATTCATCAATGCCGAATGGCTCTACATAAGGTGTGTATTCTTCATAAATACCCCGCACTAATTGGGAATAGTGCAGGTATAGATATCCATGCGGCGCTACAACTTTTAGCGATGGACATTTAACCAGAGCTTGCCAAATCACCTCCCCGGTTCTCACCCCACTCTTCTTAGCCAGCTCATTCCTGGCCAGAACTATGCCATGCCTTATAGCCGGGTCACCGCACACTGCCATGGGAATATTTCGAAGCTCAGGCCTGTACAGACACTCTACATTAGCATAGAAAGCATTGAGATCGGAATGTAAAATCACGCGCATGTTTCTGTTCTCCCGGCTATTTTATTAAACATATGTTCTTTTAAATGAGAATATTACAGAACGCTTGTTCTTGTCAAGTCTATTTTAGCCGCAGAACAATTTCGGTTAGAAGAAAATTAGAGCAGATACCGGGCGGAAGCCAAACAAAAAACCTGAATACCTTCACCGCGGCCAAAGGCTGTAAGACCCTCGCCGCTGGTTGCCGTAATCGCAACAGACTCTGAACTCAGCCCGGTAAGTTCTGCAACAGCTGAGCGAATCTGAGACAGATAGGGGTAAAGTTTCGGTCTTTTGCCCTCCACTGTAAAAGATAGATGCAAAAGCTCAATAGTGCCTAGTGTGGCCAGGGCCTTTCGGACATATTCCCGGCTATCGGTAATACCTTTTCGGCACATTTCATCGGCCACCGGCCCCAAGATCACCTCTGTTGAAAGCCCGCTGAGTGCATTGGTTAAAGCATGCAATATTACATCCGCATCACTGTTGCCGGCCAGGCCGATCTCATCAGGAATAATAATGCCGCCTAAGAACAAAGGACGTTTCTTATCCTCTGAGAAACGATGGCTGTCCTGCCCAATAGCTTGAAGGTAAATATAGTCTGGCATTTACGTATCACCCTGTCATTGTTTAGCGCAACAAATAATCCAATAGCCGCTCTTCTTTTTTATGATCTCTACCTCTGCGAAGTATTGGCAGAGTTCAGTAACAGACGAGGCTGCCCCCTGTTGCTTGCGATTGACAATGTACATCCTTCCTCCGGGATTAGGAGCGGAATAACTCTTTTTGCATAATCTGTACACCGTTTGCTTGCCACAGCGAATAGGCGGATTCTGCAAAATCAGATCAAAACTGCCCACCAAGCTCTCAAAGCCGTCCGATTCAACAATCAAAGCGTCTGTCACATTATTCAAGCGCAGATTGCACTGAGTCAGCTCCAGCGCTCTCCTGTTCACATCAGAAGCAACGATCTCAAATCCGGGTCTCAGCTTACTGAAGACAACCGCCACCGCTCCGAAACCGCAGCCCAGATCCAGAAAGCGTTCCCCCTCACCTGCAGTTGCCGGTTCGAAAGCTAGCACAGTTTCAATCAGAAGCGCTGTACCGCGGTCGATACCGTCAGCGGAAAAAACGCCGCTATCGGTGCAAAAAGCAAAGACTTCTCCTCCAAATTCGGCCGTGAAGTGCCGATAGCGGTGTTCCGCCTCAGGTTCCGGATCAAAATAATGTGTCATACATTCAGTATAATCGCAAAGCCCGGTTGATATCTACTCCTCAGGAAAACAGATTAACCAGCGTCTTGACATGGATGCCGGTCGCCCCTGCCGGCAGATAGTGCTGAGCTTTATCAAGAAAGGCTGTGCCGGCAATATCCAGATGCACCCAGGGTTTTTCCTGATATAGAAATGCCTCGATGAACAGTCCGGCTGAAATCGTACTACCCATACGGCCGCCGGAATTCTTGATATCGGCCAGCTTAGACTCATTGCGCTTAGCAAAGTCTTTATCATTGGGCAGCTCCCAGATCCGCTCACCGGCGGCAGCAGCTGCAGCCGAGACTTCTGCCAGAAATTCAGGACAGTTGGTAATTGCGGCAGAATATTCCTGACCCAGGGCAATCAGACAAGCCCCCGTCAGGGTAGCCAGATCAATTACGCGGTTGCAAGCAAGTTGATTAGTGGCATAGTGAACCGCATCAGCCAGTGTGAGCCTGCCTTCAGCATCACTATTATCGATCTCAATAGTTTTACCTGCCAGAGACTGGATAATATCGCCCGGCTTATAGGATCCGCCCGAAATCAGATTCTCGCAGGCGGCAATTACGCCGGTAACATTGGCCTTGGCTTTGGTTCGGCCTAAGACCAGCATTATGCCGATTACAATACCCGCGCCTGCCATGTCGGAATACATAGTCTTCATGCTGTCGGATGGTTTTAGAGAATAACCGCCGGCATCATAAGTCAGACCTTTACCGACAACACCGGTGCAAAAAGCAGAGTCAGGATCACCTTTGTATTCCATCACAATCAAGCGGGGACGCTTCTGAGAACCCAGACTGACACTAAGAAAGGCATGCATGCCGATATCACGGATCTCTTCTTCTTCATAGACCGTAACTTTGATGCCCAAAGGCTCCAAACTCTCCTTGGCTTTTGCGGCCAAAGTCTCAGGATATATCACATTAGCGGGTTCATTGCACAAATCCCTGGCTAAAAATACACCTTCCATCAGATCTTCAGCTCGCTTAATACCTGCAGCGACAGTATCAGTATCAGTCTGTTGCAAAGTTAAATTGACAGTAAGTTCAGGCCTTGCTGTCTGCTCAGTCAGATATTTGTCAAAACGGTAGGCAGACTGCAAGAAGCCCTCGGCAACAGCTTCGGCTACTTTCTCGCTTTCCAGACCGGGGAAAACCGGCAAAATCACTTCTACTTCAGGCAGACGATATTTGTCCAGCAATTGACCCGCATTAAAAAATGCCTCACGCAACTCATTATAGCCCAGCTCCTCCGCTGCACCCAAACCTATCAGCATATGCCCTGCACCATCCAGTGAAGGGAAAAAGAATACTTCGCCCAATCTGCCCTGGAAATCCACTTGATTCAGAGCATAATCAAGTCGAGGGCTTCCAGGTACCTGGTCTTTGAAAACAATCTCTGTCGTTACTCCGCCACTGCCATTGGCTAAAATTTTCATAAGCTAAACTCCTGTTTTATAATATAGATTTTGAACAATTATTAATATGGTCTGACATGCAATTAAGGCAAGCATTGGCAATTATCCTCTGAGTTGTCCGGTGCGAAACACAGCGAGAAGCAAAGGCAGGCCTAGAATAATGATTACTATCGTCTGTGTTAACGCGATGGATCCGATGGAGCTTGCCACAATAGATACTGTGACCTTATCTAATAGCAAGAAGGGCAAATACATTCCCACGACCAAAGCATTTATTACTATGGGCGGCAACAGTGCAATAATATGCCGTCTTGTGATGCGAATTCGGGTTGCCTTGCTCCGGCGGGAACTGCGCCGCCAGATCCAACCAAGCTTGTAGCTCTGCCAGGCCGCCAGTAGTGTGGCCAGACTGCCGGCCAGGACATCTATCGGACCCAGACTTTGCGGGTTGAGCAGATTGGCCAGCAGACAACCAACAAATACACCCGGAATCGCTGCTGACGACAGTATCGGCAGGACTGCCAGAATCTCCGCCAGACGAAACTGGACAATTCCATAGGAAAACTGGGCAAAAGGCAGAGTCAGTATCACATAAAGTGCCGCAATGATCCCGGCCTTTGTTAAGTCTTTGCTTCCAAATCTTGCGGGCTCAAGCATTGCCGCATACAACTTTCTCAACTAAGAAAGTTGCCGGATGGCCATTGATATCCCAAGTCGTGCCGCTGCGCCCCTCCAGAGGCAAAATTTCCAGAGCCAAAACATCAGTGGAAATATTCTCTCCGTGCGCAGACAGTACGGCAGTTATTTCCGGACCCGCTTCATAATATAGCTTAATTTTATCCAGCACTTCAAAGCCGGCTTCCTTACGCATATTTTGTACTTTGCTGACAATCTCCCGCATTAAACCTTCTTCTATCAAATCAGACGTCAGTGTTGTGTTCAAGGCGACTGTAAGATTGGCTGTTGTTTCGGTAGCATAGCCTGCCGCAGAGTGCTCCTCTATCAGAAGATCATCCTTGCTTAAATCATATCTATTGCCATTAATGTCAAGTGTAATATACCCTTTCTCGTTAAGAGCGGCCATTGTGGCTTGCCCGGGCAGTTCAGACAGCAATTTCTGAGCCTGAGGAATGTCTTTCCCCAGACGCTTGCCCAGAACCTTCAATTGAGGCTTAAAGCTATAGTCCAACAGCTCCGAAGCCTGATCGAGCCAGATTAATTTTTTGATATTGAGTTCGTCCAATACATACTCAACATATTCGGGCGTCAGCCTGTCTGTAGAAACCACCAAAATTTCACTCAACGGCTGACGATTCTTTATAGACGAGGCATTCCTGGCCGCCCGTCCCAGACCTACAATATCCAGCACCAGCTTCATTTGCCGTTCCAGCTCTTTATTGATCAGATCCTCAGCATATACGGGGAAATCTGCCAGATGCACACTTTCAGGCGCGTCAGCTACTCTTTTCCCGACTAAGTTTTGGTAAATATCCTCAGCCATAAAGGGAATAAAGGGAGCAGATAAAAGCGTTACTTGCTTCAGCACAGTATAAAGTGTCAGATAGGCATTAATCTTATCCTGGGGCATATCCGGGCCCCAGAAACGCTCGCGACTGCGCCTGACATACCAGTTGGACAACTCATCGGTAAAATCCTGCAGCGCTCTGGCGGCATAAAGGATATCGTAGTTCTCCATTCTCTTGTCAACTTCCCTGATCAATGTGTTGAGGCGGGAGAGAATCCAGCGATCCATAACGCCAAGCTGATCATATTTGAGCTCGTACTGTTGCGGATCAAATTTATCGATATTGGCATAGAGCACATAGAAAGCATAGGTATTCCAGATCGTACCCATGAAACGCCGCTTGCTTTCATTGACCGCCTCGGCAGAAAAACGCGATGGCAGCCAGGGCTGACTGTTGACATAAAAATACCAGCGCACGGCATCAGCGCCTTCAGCTTGCAGGATGTCCCAGGGATCGACTACATTGCCTTTGTGCTTAGACATCTTAACACCGTTTTTGTCCAGCACATGTCCCATGACAATGCAGTTTTTAAAAGTTTCCTGTCCGAAGATCAGATTGCTGACAGCATGAAGAGAATAGAACCAGCCGCGGGTCTGATCGACAGCTTCAGAGATAAAGTCGGCCGGATAGGTCTCCCGGAACAATTCTTCATTCTCAAAGGGGTAATGATATTGCGCAAAGGGCATTATGCCTGAGTCAAACCAGCAGTCAAGAACCTCCGGCTCGCGCTTCATCAGGCTATTACATTTGGGGCAATTGAGATGAACTTCATCAATATACGGCTTATGCAATTCTATTTCATCCGGGCAGTTATCCGACATTTCCTTGAGTTCGGCAATGCTGCCGACAGCATGCTGATAGTTGCAGGAAGTGCAGGTCCAGATAGGCAGGGGTGTTCCCCAATAGCGCTCACGACTTAAAACCCAGTCAACGACTGTTTCCAGGAAATTGCCAAAACGACCCTTGCCAATGGCATCGGGAATCCAATTAATCCGATTATTGCTCGCAATCAGCTGATCACGTAAATCTGTCATGCGAATAAACCAATTTGTCCTGGCATAGTAAATCAAGGCTGTATGACAACGCCAGCAGAAGGGATAAGTATGGACAAAATCGACACTGGAGAGCAATGAGCCGTCTTTTTCCAGTTTTTTCACAATCCGGGGATCCGCATCTTTGACGAAGACGCCGGCAAAATCCGTCACATCCTCCGGCAAAGTCCCGTCAGAATTTACGAGCTGCACAAAAGGCAGATCATTTTCGCGGCCTAATCTGGCGTCATCTTCACCAAATGCAGGAGCAATATGGACGATCCCCGTACCCTCCGTCAGAGTGACGAAGGGGTCAGCTATCACATACCAGGCCTCTTTGCCGCTCTCAGCGACAATGCGGTTGGCATAGGGCAGGATAGGTTCATATCTCAGACCGACAAGATCGCTGCCTTGCATGGTCTTCACGATTTCAACTTCAGTGCCAAAAACTGATTCGGCCAATGCTTTGGCACAGTAGTAAAAAGTATCTGTCTCGCTGCCATCCAGATCATGCGGGAGTTTAAGCAGTACATATTCCTCCTCGCCGTTAACAGCCAGAGCGAGATTGGACGGCAATGTCCAGGGAGTTGTTGTCCAGGCGGACAGGTAGGTATTCTCCTGTCCCGCGACTTTAAATCGCACATAAATTGAAGTTTCTTCAACTTCCTTGTAACCCTGAGCTACCTCATGACTGGAAAGAGCCGTACCGCAGCGCGGGCAATAAGGCACAATCTTATGACCCTTGTACAACAGGCCTTTATTCCAGATTTCCTTGAGCGCCCACCAGCTTGACTCAATATAATTATTTTCGTAAGTGACATACGGATGCTCCATATCTGCCCAGAAAGCAACACGCTCCGAAAGTTCTTCCCACTCGGTTCTATAGGTCCAGACGCTTTTCTTGCACTCCTGGATAAAGGCTTCAATGCCATAAGCTTCGATCTCTTCTTTGCCATTAATGCCCAGTTTTCTTTCTACTTCCAGCTCAACCGGCAAACCATGCGTATCCCAGCCGGCTTTGCGTTGGACACGATAGCCTTTCATTGTACGGTAACGGGGAATCAAATCTTTAATCGCGCGGGTCAGAACATGACCGATATGTGGTTTGCCATTGGCGGTAGGAGGACCTTCGTAAAAAGAAAACTCCGGACAGCCTTCCCTCTCTTTTACTGATTTTTCAAAGATCTGATTTTCTTTCCAGAAGTCCAGAATTTTTAGTTCTCTATCCATAAATTCCAGCTTACTGTCAACTTGATCGTACATAAAAATCCCCCCGTATTTATTCCGCCCCTAAAGAGGCATTGGAAAATTATAGAGTCGACGCTCGTAACTGTCAATTATAGCAAAGTTTGCCCCTAAAGTTACTGAGCAGGATCATGTCTTTTAGTGTAACATGATCAGAAACCGGAATATGCATTCGCAGCAATTTGTTTTACTGCAGATTGTTTTGTTACGAAAAGGAGCAAGACCCCATGAGCCTGTTCCAAATTGTGTTTTATATCATTCTAATCATTTTTACCGGCAGTGCTTTAATCTACGGTTTCTTAATCGAGCCGCGCCAAGTCAGAATCAGATATTATTCAATCAGCCTGCAGGGATTGCCTCCGGCTTGGCAGGGGCGAAAAATTGCCTTTATATCTGATCTGCATGCGGGCATTTTCTATCCGCCGGCCCGTTTGGCAAGCGTCTTCGATAAATTATTGGGATTAGAGCCTGACCTGATCTGCATTGGCGGCGACTTTATTGAAGAAAGAACTCGCCTGAAGGACATTGAATTTCGCCGCCGGCTGGTAACGCAATTGTCGCGCCTGAGAGCAGCTGCAGATACCTATGCGGTACTGGGCAATCATGATGCCGAAACTGAAGAAAATCTCAACTATGTCCGGGCTCTCCTGGCTGACTCCGGGATCACTTTACTCAGCAATGAGGCGGTAATGCTGGATGGTCTTTGCCTGATAGGTTTGCAAGAATCCTATCATCAGCGACCGGATCTGGCTGCTGCGACTATTCGCTGCAGCATGCAGAATGCAGTGCAATCATCTGCCAGGGTCATACTGATGCATCAGCCTGATGACTTGCCCACGCCTGAAGCCACCGGCAATACTGATCTAATCCTCAGCGGACACGCTCATCGGGGACAGATCACCCTATTTGGCCTCCCGCTCTATACCGTCAAGGGCGGTCGCAAGCGTCTGTATGGTCACTATATTCTTCCCGGCGGCGCTCAGCAGATTACTACTTCCGGGCTGGGGACTGTCCATATTTATGCCCGCTTCTTTGCACCGCCGGAAATAGTATTAATTGAAGTCAAGGCAGCCTGTAAAGGCGGCCTATAATGGTTTATAATGCAAATGGTCAGCAATAGGAAGGACATTTATAATTTGTAGAGGAGATAACTATGGATCAGAATACAAATCAAAGCACGGATTCCAATCAGCCCCAGGATTTCCAGCAATGGCCGCCACCCGATCAATCAGCTGCTACACCGGAACAGCCACCTCAGTGGACACAGTCTCCGCCCGAGCAAAGTCAGCTACAATCCCCGGAGCAACAACCGGAGATGAAGTTGCCGCAAGACCAGCCGGCGCCGGATCTGCCGCCGCAAGACCAGCCGCTGCCTCCCGGTCAGCAACAACAGGATTTGAAGACACCGCAAGGCCAGCCGCAGCCTATGGGTCAGCAGCTGCCTCCGGGTCAGCAACCTCCACACTGGCAAATGCAGCAAGGCTTTCCGCCACCTCAGGGTCCGCCGGGCTATCCACCGGGACCGGGGCCGGAGCCACCAGGTTTTCCGCCAGCGCAGATGCCACCGTATCCGCCTCCTGGGCAACTTCCCTATATGAGCCAGCCACCTCCCGGCTTTGATCCGAAGAGGAAAAAGAAACGCAAGATGATTATTGCCATCAGCGCGGCAGCTATTGTCCTGGTACTGGTGGCCACAGCTGTAATTCTTTATTTTACGACCTGCCTATTCGGAAATCATGACTTTAGTCCCGCTGACTGCGAGCAGCCGGAAATCTGTTCCCGCTGCGAAGAAACACGGGGCGAGCCGCTCGGACATAAGTGGAAAGCCGCAGACTGCAAGACACCGAAAACCTGTACAGTCTGCGGGGCAACAGAGGGTCCGGTAGCTGATCACAACTGGCGGGAAGCAGATTGTCTCAATCCCAGGACCTGCACTGTCTGCGGTAAAACTGAAGGAGTAGCGGTTGGCCATATCTGGGTCGATGCGACATGCCAGCATCCTAAGACCTGCTCCGTCTGTCAGGCCACCGAGGGCGAACCTCTCGAACACATCTGGCAAGAGGGCGCGGATTGCCAAACTCCGTTGACCTGCATCGTCTGCGGCGAGCAAAGCACCGAGATGGGAGAGCACGACTGGAAACCGGCTAATTATCAACAGCCGGAGACCTGCTCCGTCTGCGGGGAAACCAACGGCACTCCCCTGATGCCCTCGTTCGTAGCAAATGATCAGGAAGTGCTTGCGATTGCGCACTATGAATCAGCACCCTACACCACTATCTGTTATGATGATCAATCACTTACAACTACCGGCACAGTCAATGTCATAAAATACGGCGTTGGCGAAATAAC
>JAAZGH010000091.1 GCA_012511325.1 Clostridiales bacterium
ATCATAGACAGTGCAGCCAGAGCGGCTGAGCCAATGGCAAAGCCTTTGCCGATCGCCGCGGTCGTATTGCCTACCGCGTCCAGAGTGTCCGTGATGTCGCGAACACTGTGATCGAGTCCGCTCATCTCCGCGATACCGCCGGCATTGTCCGAGATCGGACCATAGGTATCAACTGAAACTGTAGCTGTGACAAAAGCCAGCATTCCGGTAGCCGCCATAGCTACACCGTACATACCGCATGCGGCGTAGGAAATGAGGATAGCGACGCCGATAGCCGCAACCGGAGCCATAGTAGATTTGAAGCCGACGGACATGCCCTCGGTAACAGTAAGAGCGGGCCCTTCCTTACTGGACTCGGCAATATTCCTGGTCGGGCTGTAATCATAGCTGGTGTAGTACTCCGCCAGATAACCGATCACGATACCGGACAGCACACCCAAACAAGCAGCCACCCAGGGAGAAAGGAAGCCGAGAGCAAAGCCTGCGCCAGACAGATCATCATCAGACATATTGCGGAACTGCAAGAGTGTAATAAAGAATCCCACAATCATGGTCAAACTGGCAGACAGATAAGTTGAGCGATTAAGCTCCTTGTGCGGGAAATCAGCCAGCTTTTTGCGCGCCAGCATGACGAAAGTACCGATCACGCAGGAGACCATGCCGCCGGCGGCAAGCAGGAAAGGATAGAGCATCATATTCTCCAGCATACTGGCGCTGAAAACAGTATGATGGCTCCGGAACAACTCGCTGGCCAGAATTATAGCAGACATGATGGCGCCGACATACGATTCGAGCAAGTCAGCTCCCAGGCCTGCCACATCACCGACATTATCACCGACATTGTCAGCGATTGTAGCCGGATTGCGCGGGTCATCCTCGGGGATATTAACCTCAGTCTTGCCCACAAGATCCGCTCCCATGTCGGCAGCCTTGGTATAGATACCGCCGCCTACACGGTTAAACATGGCAATGACCGAGCAACCGAGGGCATAGCCGGACAAAGTAAGAGTGAACGAGATCGGAAGCCCCCACCAGTTGGTAGTATCTACAGCATCTACCAGTTCTTGGTATTGACCCAAGAGAACGCCAAAGATCAGGTAGACAATGAAAATACCCAAGAGGGCAAATCCGCCCACGCAAAGTCCCATGACGGAACCGCCGCGATAGGCTAATTTTAAAGTTTCGCCCAAACTATTGGTTTCCCTGGCGCGATTGGTTACGCGGACATTGGCATAAGTTGCTACTTTCATTCCGACCCAACCGGCGGAACCGGACATAAATGCACCGATCAGAAAAGCGGCAGCCATCTGCCAGGAAATAGCCACTCCGAGAAGGACAGCAAGAACCAGTGCGATCTTGGCGGCAATCTTGTACTCATACACGATGAAAGTATTTGTACCCAACCTGATAGCGGCCGCGATCCGTTGCATACGCTCCGTACCTTCATCAAACCTCTTGACATAGTAGAAATTGAACATTGAATAGGCTAGCCCCAGTACGGCCGCGAACAGGAGCAAAACCAAAGCAAGTACCATTTCATCCTCCCTTTAATTAAAATACTTATTAAATTAGTTAGTGCCCATTCAAAAATGATACTGTTTTAACGGGCTTAGCGCAAGTGCGCGCCGACGAAAAGAACTGTTTTTGGAAGACTTACCACACAAGCAGAATAGCATCTGTTATGATTTGAAATATAAGGGCAAGGAGATGTCTATGGCAAAATATGATTTTACTACCGTTGTAAAGAGAGTCGATTCATCAAAATGGCTCCGTATGCTAGAGCTGAATCCGGCGGTGGATCGGGAGGTGATCCCGCTATCTGTTGCCGATATGGAATTCGTACTGGCGCCGGAGATAAAGAATGGCTTACAAGAATACCTGGATTATGTAGTGCTGGGTTATAGCCAGCCCTCGCCTGCTTATCTGTCCGCTGTACGGAAGTGGATGCAAGAACGCCACGATTTCGCAGTCAGCGCGGAACAGATTGTACCGATCTCCGGCATTGTCCCGGCTCTCTATCAGGCGGTGCAGAGCTTTACAGAGCCGGGTGACGGGGTGATAGTGATGTCTCCGGTTTATTATCCCTTCTTTATGGCGATTGAAAACAGCGGCCGCCGGATTGAGAACTGTCCCTTGTTCTTGAGGGACGGCAGATATCGTATGGATCTGGAGCTGCTGGCTAAAATGACCGCGGGTACTAAGAACAAATTATTATTATTTTGCAGTCCGCACAATCCTGCGGGCAGAGTCTGGGAGCGTCGGGAGCTGGAAGGCTTGGCTGATATCACTCTTAAGAATGAGCTGATCGTAGTTTCCGATGAGATCCATCATGACCTTGTGCTGCCGGGGCACCGTCATACCGTGTTCCAGACTCTATCACCGGAGCTGGCGCAGCGTGTCATCACTTGTACAGCTCCCTCAAAGACTTTTAATATCGCCGGCATGGCCGTCTCCAATCTGGTGATTGTCAACAGCGAACTGAGAGATAAATTCAGCCTGAATCTGGCCAAGACCGGTTTTAGAGGCAGTACCATTCTCAGTTATAAGGCTTGTGAGCTGGCTTACGAGCATTGTGGCGGCTGGCTGGATGAGTTAATGCTTGTGATTAAGCAAAATGAAGAGTTGGTGAGAAATTTCTTTGCCCGGCATTGCCCGGAGGTTAATATCGTTCCGCTGGAGGGCACTTATCTGCTCTGGGTAGATCTCAGCAGCTGGGGTATGACAATAGCCGAGCAGGACGCTTTCCTGGAGCAAGAAGCCCAATTCTTTACCAATCACGGCCATATCTTCGGCAGCGGCGGCGAGGGCTTTGAGAGAATCAATCTGGCCTTGCCGACGGCGGCTTTGTCCGTCCAGCTGGAGCGACTGCATGCCGCTATGCGCAAGAGAGGTCTCTGCTAGTCGGATATATGCTCCGTTGTCAATACCGTTCAGGAGCCGGCCGGCTTCCTTTGTCCTGCCGCCTTTGTTTTGGCGCCGGACCAGCGGATGATTTCCAGAGCTAATTCATGCGTAGGGTCAATAAAATTGCCTGTAAATCCGTATTGCTTAACGGCGACCGGCAGTTCAGTACAACCCAAGATTATGCGCTGGGCACCTTGGTTTTGGAAAAAGTCCAGCAGAGATTGAAAACGTTCCGGCTGTGGCAACGGCAAATCCGCCTTGACTGTGTCATAAATAATTTCTGTTACCAGTTTCTGCTGTTCAGCCGTGGGTATCAGCGCAGTTATGCCGGCTTCTGCCAGTTCGCTCTGATAGACGCCAACTGCGGTCAAGCCCTCGGTGGCGAGCAGCGCCACCGTGTGACAAGTTGCTTCCTTTAATCTCTGCACGGTTGTACTGATCATTGAGATGAAAGGTACCGGCACTGTCGCCCTGAGTTCAGACAAGAAAAAATGCGAGGTATTGCAGGAAATGGTCAGCGCTTCAGCTCCGGCCGTGGTCAGCCTGCGGGCGGAATTGATCAACTCCGGCAAAGGACTGGGGCCGCCTCGGAGCAAGGCTTCTGTCCGGTCGGGGATAGCAGGATTATTATCGATCAGGAGCGGCACATGATCCTGATCCCGGTCAACTTGGGTATTTTCTATTATTTGGTGCATGAGATCGCAGGTTGCCATCGGTCCCATACCGCCTATAATGCCGATTACTTTTTTCATTATTGTTCCTTTACAAGCATAGTTTAGCGTTGCAAGCCTTTGAGTAAAGCTCGGGCGCCAGGCGCGCCTGAACCTATATAGTCAAGCAAATTACAGTAGTGACCTAGGTTTCCCGGGCCAGATCTTTGCACATCAATTCTCTGATTTCCGCCGGATCATCAGTCTGACCCAGAACCCACATCATTTTTGTGACTACAGCCTCGGTGGTCATTCGTCCGGTAGGAATAACTCCTGCTCGCAGTGCTTTTACGGCGACCTCATATACCGTAAGATCAGTTCCTTCAAAGGTCACTTGTGTTCCTAAAGCTATTGTCAGACCTTGCGCCAGCAGTTTTTCTACTGCTGAGAGCAGATCCCGGCGGTGGAAAGGCAAGCCGCCAAAGCCGTAGGCTTCAATAATAATGCCGCGCAATTCCAGATCTGCCAGACTTTCCAGCCATTGGGGTTCAAGGCCGGGTGTCAGCTTAACCAACATGACTTTAGGCTCAAGCTCCGCCATTAGTTGCGGCTCTCTCTGCGGCGCGGCAGTCATTTCTTGGCCGAACTCGGACAGATGCAGGATATTATCGCTGATAGTGCCTATGAGCGGATGATTCACACTGTCAAAGGCGTCAAAAGAATGAGTCTTGATTTTTACGGTGTGATTGCCGCCCATCACTTTGCCGTCAAAGACAACAAAGATACCTTTTAAGTCGGATATGGCAACTCGGAAAGAATTCAGCAAATTGCCGGGAGCATCGCCTTCGGGCTCAGTCATGGATAATTGGGAGCCGGTCAGGACTATAGGCTTCCCGGGATCTTGGAGCATGAAACTGAGAGCAGAGGAAGTATAAGCCAGAGTATCTGTGCCGTGGGAAATCACAATCCCGTCATAGCCTGGTAAAGCGGCATAACATTCCGCAGCGATTAACTGCCATTCCTCCGGCTGGACATTCGTGCTGTCCAGATTCATCAGCACTTTGGTCTCAACTATACATAATTCCGCGATCTCAGGTACTGCTGCCAGCAGATCTTCCGGCGTCAGCTGCGGACTCATCCCGTCTGCGGTCTGAGCCGAGGCGATAGTGCCGCCTGTGGCCAGCAATAAAACCTTTTTCACTGCTATATCTCCGCAAATACTATTTTACTCAATATCCCATTCGTGAACATTGAGCAGGAAGCCGTATGGCGCAGGCACTGCATTGCTCAAGCGCTTGCTGACTGCCCCTAAAGGAGAGATGACATAGAGGGAGACTACGGGCGCATCCTCTTGCACCAACTTGTCGATATTGCTATAGGCCTTGATCAGGGCGTCCGTATCGCCATCGGCTGTAGCTCTGACAGCGTCCAGATAACCGTTCATGGTCTCGGAGGAATACTGTACCCAGTTCTGGAATTCCGGCGTGCCGGTAACCAGCCAATTGACGTCCGGATAGGGGTCAACCGGAACCATCGTATACTGGACGGCCAACAGATCGAAATCATGTGAGCCGGCGGCTTCCAATAGAGAGCCGATATCCAAAGTAGTGATCTTGGCTTCTATACCGACATCTCTCAGCTGTTCGACAACAACATTGGCAGCCTTGACGAAGGTAGGGTCACCGGAATTGATCTTGAATTCCAGCGGCCGGTCCTGTGTCCACCCGGCTTCCTCCAGCAGCGCTCTTGCTTCGTCCGGCGCAAAGGGCAGGGGGATGACGCCTTCGTCAAAATAGGGTGAGTAAGAGGTGATGAAGCCATCGATGATTTCGCCGTTGCCGTTGAGGAAGCCGTCGAGAATCTGCTGCCGGTTGATTGCTTTGTTGATGGCGCGGCGAGCGCGGACATCGGATACGCTTTCGGTATTGATAAAGAGCAGCTGATTTGTAACCGGGGGCGCATACACCGGTTGGACATTATCCAGGGCAGCGATCGCTTCGTGGTCGGCATCGGGGATTGAAGCCATCGTAGGTTGAATGAAATCGATCTCGCCCGTCTTCAGACCGGGGAGCAGCTGATTGCCCTGTACGACCTTGATATTGAGCTTGTTGATCTTGGGAGCGCCCAGATAATAATTGGGATTGGCCTCATAAGAGGCAAAATGCTCCATATTGACTTCGTAGCATCTGTAAGCGCCGGAGACGACTTCGGGATTATTGAACCAATCTGTGGTCTTCAGCTCTTCAATAGAAAGCTGATTCAGCTTATGCTCGGGAATGACATGCATATAGCGGGCATAGGTGTTGAGGAAAGAGGTCAGCGGCATCGGAGTGGTCGAGGTCAAAGTCAGAGTCATATCATCGACTTTGTTGAGACCGGGTACACTCTCCAGGGTAGCATCATCAGGCAGATAGCCGCTCTCATTCCAGCCGTCAAAGATGCTGTACAGACCCATCGAGACATTGCCGATGCCGGTGCTGGTCAGCTTTAACAGTGTGAAAATAACATCGTTGGCGTCCACTTGCTCTCCGTCCGACCATTTAATCTCGGGATTGACCTTGATCGTAAAGGTCAGATTGTCTTCGGTGGTAATCTCCGATGCTATCTGCGGCACAAAGTCCAGATTGTTGTCCAGATCAACGAGAGGCAGGAACATGAGGCTGATCGCATATTTATTGACCTCAGTGGCATCAAGCAGCAGCGGGTTCAAGGAGCCGATGACATTGGTAACGCCGATATTGACGATCTTGTCACCGACGGGGCCCGGAGTTTCCTCCCCAGCATCAGACTGTGTGGCACTGCTGTCCGCATCAGTAGCCTGATCTTTCTTTTTGCTGCAGGCGACGAGGCTAATCAGCAATGAGAAGACAAGAATCAAGGCAATAATTGCGGCGATGATCCGCACTATTTTTTGTTGTTTTAGATTCATATTAAAAATAATTCCTCTCTTAATATCAAAATGCGACAATCTTTATTATATACGATATAAGTTCTCCTTGCAGATATGATATTAAGTTGAATTGGTTTTTGAGCAGAAGGGCTTGGTCAGTGCTGACAAAGAGCCGGCACCGTGGATAAGCGGTTCGCAGTTAGGATTTTTGTCTGGGCGTACGGCCACAACTGCTGTGGTATGATTAGGAAAAAAGAAAGAGAAAAGGAAGAAAATCGAGGTCAAGTGAACAGAATGACGACTTCTGGATATACTGAGCCAGTACTCTCCGTACGGGACTTGGCAATAAGCTTTAATACCGGGCAGGGAGAGCGCGTTCTCCTGCGCGATGCCAGCTTTGAGGTCAAGCGCGGGGAAGTGATGGGCATTGTAGGCGAATCGGGCAGCGGCAAAAGCATCACGGCCTTGTCTCTGATGGGGCTGTTGCCGGCCGGCGGACGGGTTTCCCATGGAGAGGCCTGGTTTGAGGGGCAGGATCTGTTCACATTATCGCCGCGTCAATTAGACCGGATTCGCGGCAAGCGGATCGCCATGATTTTCCAGGATGCGTTGACCAGTCTCAATCCTGTTTTTACGATCGGCAATCAGATAGTGGAAGGGATCAGGGCACATCAGGATATTTCGAAGGCGCAAGCGGCTCAGCAAGCCGCCGGGCTCCTGGGCCGTGTCGGCATGGCTGATCCGGACAATGTATTGAATCAATATGCCCATATGCTCTCCGGAGGCATGCGGCAAAGGGCTATGATCGCAATGGCTCTGGCCAGCGAGCCGGCGCTGATCATAGCTGATGAAGCCACCAGTTCCCTGGATGTTACGATCCAGGCTCAGATCATGCATCTGTTGCGCGAGCTGTCTCTGGAGCGTGAAATGTCGGTGCTGCTGATTACCCACGATATCGGACTGATTGCCCAGATGGCAGACAAGGTTATTGTCATGTATGCCGGCGAGATCGTGGAGAACACGGATGTCTTTACGCTCTTTGAAGCCCCGGGGCATCCCTATACGCGTGCTCTGCTGGAGACCGTGCCCAGCATCGAAGATGACAAAGACAGGGAGCTGCAGGCTATTCCCGGGGTAGTACCGGAAGATTATGATGCGATCAGCGGTTGCCGCTTTGCCGGCCGCTGCGCTTATGTCGAGCCAAAATGCCGTGAAACCAGGCAGATCATGCTGCCGCTGGATGAATGCCGGCAGGTTCGCTGTATGCGGGCTCAGAATAATGAGTTGGAGTTCGTGCATTCTACGCAATGTGAAGCTTCCAAGATAGCTTTGGCGCGGCGGCGACAGGAAGATAAAGCCGAGCTGGAGGAGCGGTTGCGGGCATGACTTTGCTGCGGGCGGAAAATCTCTATCGCACCTTCCCGGCTGCGGGAGGTTTTGCCGGGAGGAGAAGAGTCCGGGCCGTGACGGATATCTCGCTGACGATGTATGAGAATGAGACTTTGGGTCTGGTAGGGGAATCCGGCAGCGGCAAGTCTACTCTGGGCCGTATGTTGGTCGGCCTGGATAAGCCTGACAGCGGAGCTGTCTACTATCGGGGACAGGATCTGTCACAACTAAAGGGCCAGGATAAGAAGCGCGTCCGCACAGAGATGCAAATTGTCTTTCAGGACCCCTGGGCCTCGCTTAATCCGCGGAAGCGCATCTACGATATCTTGTCTGCGCCGCTGCTATATCATAATTATGCGACCAAGGCGGATGTCGGCGCAAAAGTCACCGCTTTGCTGGAAAAGGTCGGTTTGTCGCGGGAAAGCGGCGAGCGCTATCCGCATGAATTCTCCGGCGGACAGCGCCAGCGGATCGGCATTGCCAGAGCCCTATCCTTAAATCCGGCATTGATCGTTTGCGATGAGCCGGTTTCTGCTTTGGATGTCTCAATTCAGGCTCAGATTTTGAATTTGCTGCATGAACTGCAGGATGAATACAATCTGACCTTGCTGTTTATCTCTCATGGGCTGGCCTCGATCAAGTATCTGTCCGATCGGATCGCAGTTATGTATCTGGGGAGGATCGTTGAGATCGCCGGAGCCGAAAAACTGTTCAGCTCCACTTATCATCCCTATACCAGAGCGCTGATCATGTCTTCGCCGGTGCCTGATCCCTATCGCAGACAGGAGCCGGCGGCGTTGCTCAGCGGCGAAATACCGTCCAATATCGATCCGCCGTCCGGCTGCCATTTCCATCCGCGCTGTCCGCTGGCGGAAGATTCTTGCCGTCAGGAGATCCCGCAATTAATGCCTGTGCCTGGCGATCACACGCATCTTGTCGCCTGTCCGATTGCTCTGGCTGGAGGCGGCCTATGAATCGGGGCGGATTGCTGCGCTATATCCTGAAAAGGCTGCTGATTGCGGTTCCGGTGCTGATTGGCATTACTCTGATTGATTATCTGCTCATGAATCTGGCAGGCAATCCGATTGATATGCTGATCGGCCCCCGCGTTACGGAAGCGGCCAAGGCCGCCAAAATGGCCGAGCTGGGTCTGGATCAACCTTTTCTGGTGCGTTACTGGCTGTGGCTGACGGAGCTAATGCGGGGGAATATGGGTTATTCGCTTATGACTTATCAGCCTGTCGCCAAGATGATCGCGCAGAATCTGAGCCCGACCTTGCTGTTGATGGGAACCTCAATGCTGCTGTCCTTCCTGATCTCGATTCCTTTGGGCATCTATTCGGCACTTAAGCAATATACTCTGCGCGATTATGCCATTGTCGGCACTGCCTTCCTCTTTATCAGCATTCCCGGTTTTTTCCTGGCGCTGGTCTTGGTATATCTGTTCTCAACCAAGTTGGGCTGGCTGCCCTCCAGCGGTATGAAGACTCTGGGCGGAGCAGGGGGGATGCTGGACACTCTGCGGCATATGATTATGCCGGTTTTGGTGCTGGCTGCCTCAGTTACCGGCAGCAATATCCGCTATATTCGCTCCAGCATGCTGGAGATTTTACAGTAACCCTATCTGCGCACGGCTGAAAGCAAGGGTATCGGTCGCTTTAAGGTCATCGGCAAACACGCCTTTCGGAATGCCATGATTCCGATTGTGACCCTGATAGGTCTGCAATTGCCGATGCTGCTAGGCGGCGCGGTTGTGGTTGAGCAGATTTTTTCCTGGCCGGGGCTGGGCCTGATGACTATGAGTGCGATCTTGAATCGCGATTTCCCGGTTATCATGGGTGTCAGTCTCTTGGCGGCGATTGCCGTTCTGATGGCGAATATTATTACCGATATTCTCTATGCGGTCGTCGATCCGACGATCCGTTATGATTAGAGGCGACAAATGACGGAGAACAGTTATCTGAGAACAATCTGGAAACGCTTCAAGCGGCATAGACTGGCTATGGTCAGTCTGGTCTTTCTGTCTTTTGTCATTATAATTGCCCTGCTGGCGCCTCTGATTGCCCCTTATCATCCCGATCGGATCAGCGGTGACTTCGGCGCTCCGCCTGGCAATGGACACTTGCTGGGCACGGATGATGTCGGCCGTGATGTGCTGAGCCGCCTGATCTATGC
>JAAZGH010000092.1 GCA_012511325.1 Clostridiales bacterium
ATCAGGAGATAGGGAACTGGCTCCGCTCCCTGCGGCTGACTCCGGTTGAGCTGGAGCGCCTGATCATCGGTTCGCTCAATCAATTTGATCCGGCTATCAGTCCTTATGAGGTCGATATTCTGATGTTGGAGCGGGAGTACTCCGGGCTGAATCAACAGACTTTGGAGAAGCTGAAAGCCGAGGCCGTAGCGACGGAACTGTCAGAATTGCAGGCGGCTGCCGTCTGGCTGGAACAGGCCATCAGGCACGGCAATGTCTGCGTGGTAGGCGATGAGGAAAGGCTTAACAGCGCCAATGTGGACTTTGATCAGATTACTAAGATGAAAAGATTGTAAAGTCCCCGGCTTAGGTATTGCCATATTCTGTGTTGAAAACGACCTGTTGGCGTCTTCGGCAAAATTTCTCGCAGGTATAATCTGGGTTTCGACTATAAGCGGTGAGCGGCAGATTACGGACTACGCTGGGCGCGCCCGATAGTTTCGCCTTGCAGGACAGGTATTTCTTCTTCAAAGCAGGACTCGAATTCCGGATTCAGTTGCAGCTGTCCCGCCTGAGTCAGCAGAACTATTGTCGAACCACCTAAGCAGAAATAGCCTTTCTCGTCACCTCTGGCAAATGTGCTTGCGGCATGGTTGACAATCCGACCGACCAGCATGGCTCCGACCTCAACCTGAATAATCTCCCCGATATTGTCATAGCAGAGGCTTTGCCATTCGCGGGAATTTTCCTGCCAGACCGCCGTATGTTCCAGTCCGATCGGAGCAACTGTGTGATATTTGCCAGCGATGCGGTGGGGCTGTCCGGCAGTTCCGCTATCCATATATATGTAACGATGATAATCCTGGACCCGTAGGCGGATAATCAGAGCCAGACCGTTGGCGAATTTCTGCGCAATCTGCAGTCGTTCTGTCTTCTCGGCAAGTTTAGTTGCGGTTCCGGCAGCGGGCTTTTTTTTGTTTTGATCGGACTTGGCAGCACCCGAATCAGAAGTAGGGATGTGCTGGGCAGGATTAGCTTTTCCATCGACAGCACCTAGTAGAGTAGCGACTGAATAAGATTGTCCTTTGACCAGGAAAGTAGCGTCCCCGGTTAGGCGCACCGCCGATAACAGACCGTCTGCCGGACTTATCACGGCAGCAGGTTCGGACTCGAAAGGGCGTTGGCCGGATTTCAGTTTGCGAATGAAGAAATCATTGAAAGAGCGATAGCGGGCGGGTTCATATTTCGTCAGATCAATACCGTATTCCGTGATGAAGCGCCTGATTCTGCGTCGGGACCAGGCGCTGTCGAAGTACAGCGCTCCCAATTGTGAGAACCAGCGGCGCAGGAATACAGCCCGCAGGAAAAAGCGCCCTGTCTTTGTCTGATAAAGCCGTCTTGACCAAGCGGCCTGAACATTCTTTTCCCGGTCAGTTATTGCAGACATGGCGCTGATCCTATTGATCCGAGTCAGATCCTTAAAGCGTAGATAATGACCAGAATGATGCCGAGCAAAATCACGATAGGGTATTGCTTCTTGCGTATTTTCGGCACACGAATCGGTGAAACAAAGAGGATTGCCGAGATCAGCATGACAGCGGAGAGTAGGATTTTGCCCCCGGGCTGCGGCAGCCACTGTGCGATCAGCCAGGCCACCGGGAAGCTGGCAGCGGAACTGGTGACGGGCAGACCGACAAAATCGCGGCTGATCGTATTGTCACTTAGCCTCTTGATTGCCATCACATTGAAATAAGCCAGTCGGACAATGGCGCTCAGAATGTAGAGAAAAAAGAACGGAACATAGAACCAACGCCGGGGACCGCTCATATATACCAGAAGTGCCGGCACAAAGCCGAAGTTGATCACATCAGCCAGAGAATCCAGCTCAATACCGAACATAGTCTCATCATGAGACCTTTTTTGCTTGCGCGCGACCGGCCCGTCAAACATATCGAAAATGCCGGCCAGAATCAGGCAGACCATGGCGGCATCAACAAAACCGCGAAAAGCAAACCAGACCCCCATGAAATTGCTGGCCACGGCGGCAAAGGTAATCGGCAGAGCGATATTCTTATAGCCCAAAGGTCGGATATGCTTAGTCATAAACAGACTATACAATATCTCAGCTTTTTTCGCTATGATATCTTTTGCAAAGTTTGACATTAGTTGAGGCCGGGGGCTAAAATGATTTGCGTGTCCTCATGGCTTTCCGTGCAGGAACTTAAGTGCAAAGTGACCTACACTTAGCTTTGTTTTAATTCACGGATTAGCAATAGTTACCGGCATCACACTTGTGGAGAGTTGGTCGAGTGGCTGAAGGCACCGGTCTTGAAAACCGGGGAAGGCGTACGTCTTCCGAGGGTTCAAATCCCTCACTCTCCGCCACAATTTGTCCGAAAACGTCCTAATTACAGGGGTTTTCGGACATTTTTATTTAAAAATTTTTGTGCCGCGCGGAGCTTTTTATAGATTTTAAAGATATGTGAAGTTTCCTGTTTGGCAAGAGAAGAAAAGCATCAGATCAGATCTTCAAACAGCCGGCATTTTTTGAGGTACGGTATTCCTCAGTCTCTTTTTATCATCGTACATTCTATGGTCTGCTCTGACGATAGCCGCATTAATATCCTTATCTAAAGAAGAATCATACTTAACGACTCCGAAAGATACGGAATAATCATATTCTCTCTCTTCAGCGATTAAGGCCACATCCTTTTTGACCTGTTCTATAATCCGGTCAATTTCATCTCTATTAGCGTTACTAACTATAACCGAAAATTCATCTCCGCCGATCCGATAAGTATCGCCGATTTTGGCAAAGTTTTTGTGCAAAACTTTATAGGTATCGATAATCGCCAAGTCGCCATGAGAATGGCCGAAATAATCATTGATATATTTGAGTCTGTCGGTATCTGCCTGTATGATAGCAAAGCCTTTGGGGTCGGCAATATTCTTCAAATCTCTGACATATCTGGCACGATTGTACCCTCCGGTAAGCACATCTGTATAGGCGATCTTTTCAAAGTATTCCTTTTCTTCTTTAATTTTTCTTCTTTCACTATAGTCCCTATGCTGATTGAATAATGCTATGATAATATAAATGGTCGCTCCAACCAGCATAAAATGAGCTGCCCCTTTTTGTTTATTTAAATTGAAATGTATGATCTCAGCCGTTCCAAAGAACATATAAATAAAAATCGCTTTAACTTCGTTCGATGCTCTTTTATCCTTATAATAAAATGCTTCTATGAGAAAAACGGCCATATAATAAATGCAGAAGATTGCAATCAACACTGCCGATGTCGTGATTGTATCCCGAAGACTCAATATGTCGAGATACTCAAGAACCATACAGATAGCCGCGTTTACAATGAGTAATAGTGTGAAAAAATCGGCAAGAAATCTCTTTTTCTCCATTGAGAGGGATTCTCGCAAATACAAGCCAAAAGAGATAGGGCTGAGTAATGTTGAGATGAATGTAATTCTTGTAACATAATATGTGTTGTTCGTTAAAAACTGAAGTATGCCCGAATCGCCTAAAAACCAGCTGCCCATGAGTAAGGCGGTGATGCCCAAAAAAAGAAGACCCCTACGCCTTTCTTTATAGATTCTGTC
>JAAZGH010000093.1 GCA_012511325.1 Clostridiales bacterium
CATCGGACGCCCGACACTGCCCATTACATTCATTGTCGGCGTACAGGCTGATAGAATGGGTGAAGTTTCCGTCAGGCCGTAACCGGAGAGGCAGACAATGCCAATATCCTCAAAGAACTTCTGATGTTCCGCCGCCAGGGCAGCAGCCCCACTGACAACCATGGACAATTCTCCGCCTAAGGCAGCATGGATGTCTTTAAAGACTTTGCGCCGGATATCGATACCCAGCTTGCCCAGAAAACTTGTTAGTTTCAGCCCCAGGCGGAGCTTCCCTGCCTTGCCCTGGTTTTCAATATTCTTCATAATCTGCCGGTACAAGGTGCTGACCATCAGAGGAACTGTCAAGATAATATTAATATTCCAGCCTTTGAGATTCCGGGCCAGTGTCCGCAGATTCTCATTAATGCAGATGCTGATGCCTGTGGCCCAAAAGCAATACATGCCCACTGTATTTTCAAAAGTATGATGCAGGGGCAAAACTGACAAGGCGCGCCAGCCGACTTGCAAAGGAATGGTTCGGACCCCTTGTTTAACATTGCTGACCAGATTATGCTGACTGAGCATAACACCCTTGGACAGGGCTGTGGTGCCGGAAGTGAAATAGATAGCTGTCATAGCTTGATTATCAATCGGCAGTGATCTGAATTCCTGCTTTTTCTCTGTCAGATGGCGGCCGGAGGCAAGCAGATAATCAAAGCTCCGTAAATGGTCGATTCTGTCAGATACTTCATCAAATTTATCCGGTCTGTCCAGCAGAATATAGGTGTGGATTTGCGGATTTTCTTTTGCAACCAGATATGCGGTATCGCGCTGGGCATAATCGAAAGCAAAGACCGTGACCTTGCCTCTCCGGCACAATCTGCTGACCTCATGATCCGCCAGCTGTTTGTCCAGAGGAACACCAATCCCCAGGCCAAACAAGGTCGCATTATGTACTACTACCCAAGGATAAGAATTGGCGCCGATGACAGCAATATGCTCTTTGGGCTGTTGATCCAATTTGATCTTGCCTGCGCTGAGCATAGCAGCGGCAAAGGAATTGATGTCGTCTCTCAAATGTTCGTAATCTTTGGTAACAGTCTTTTCCCCATCGGCTTCCTTTTCATGAAAGATATAGGCCGGGACACCCGGATACTTCTGAATAGAAACATCGAGCATCTCGCGCAAATTGGTAAAAGGTGTTGCAAATTCAAGTTGGGGCAATCCTTTAACTATTCTCATTTTAAACTCACTTTCTGCAATAAGTAATCTATTCTGTCACAGAGGAAATGGCTTCATTAGCTTGTAAAGTGCCCATAATTCCCTGTTCAGCGATAAACATCTCCGCCACCAGCTTAAAGGCCAGTGATTCGCAGACAAAAGCCAGATTCAACTTGCGCAATGGTACTTTTAAACCATCGAATATCAACAATTTGTCCTCCGGCAGAGGTTCAGGCAAGAACGAGGTCACACGTCTTAAAGAATCCTCAATCTGCGCGCAAAAACTGTCATAGGCCTGTTCGATACTCATTAATCTGGTCTGCAGATTGATGCCCGTATGGACAATCTGGATCGGGATAATCTCTTTAAAAATACTCAGCACTATGAAGTAGGCGAAATGAATCCGCCCGTATTTTCTGTTGACAGGTCTCGGTGCCAAACCCCACTTGATATAGTTTTGAACCATAGTGCCGGTGATAATCGCTCTCTCAGGGAAGAGAGGAACTAAAGCCTGCCCGATATAGTCCAGCATCGGCTGCCGCAGCATTTCTTCCGACGGCAATTCACTCCAGCGCGGCAAATGAAAATCCCTCAGGACTCTCCCTCTGATTGAGAATATATGATCTTCTTGCAGCTTCATTTCTCTTCCCCTGTACCAATCTAATTCCTATATCCACGTTGGCAGTTATAATAACTGCCAACGAATTTAACCGAAATCAACAAGCCTGTCAAGCCTTTTGCGAAAAGTTCATAAAACGGATATAAAGCGCGGCTGCAAAAGACCTGCTCCGCGGCGGAGTCTTAAAGGCACAAATTATTACTTCTTTGCCGCAGCGGGAAATCCATGTTATCTTAGTGGCATGGAAAAGAATGGTG
Organism: Clostridiales bacterium; assembly: GCA_012511325.1. GTDB lineage: Bacteria > Bacillota > Clostridia > Saccharofermentanales > DTU023 > UBA1046. The sequence goes on from JAAZGH010000093.1 coordinate 2,077, forward strand.
TATTGAAAATCGGTTTTATCGGCGTCGGTACGATGGCTTCGGCGATTGTACGTAGCCTGTTTAAATTCGGAACGCGTGCAATGCGGATCTATCTGTCGCCGCGCGGCCGGGAGAATGTACGGCAACTGGCGCAGGAAGCGGATTATGTGCAAGTAATGGACAGCAATCAGGAAGTACTGGATCTGGCTGACTGGATCGTGTTGGCAGTCACACCGCAGATTGCGCCAAAAGTGTTGGCGGATCTGAAATTCAGATCTGATCATCATCTAATCAGCCTTATCTCTCCCATATCGCTGGAAAACACCAAGGCCATGCTGCCGGACTGGCTGCCGGTCAATAAGGTGATTCCCCTGCCTTTAATTCAATATAGCCAGGGTCTGATCCTGCTCTATCCTGATCATCCAAGTGAAGCGGATATTTTCGGCGATCTCGGCAAACTGGTGGTTGTTGAGAATGAATACCATCTTGATGATCTGATTAAAGTAACCGTTC
>JAAZGH010000094.1 GCA_012511325.1 Clostridiales bacterium
ATCGTGATGATTTCTCACGATATGGATCAGCTGGCAGGCCTGTGCGACAGAATCCTGGTTTTGAAAGATGGCGCCAAATATTTGCTAGGAACTCCGTCTGAGATCTTTGAAGACGAAAAGGCTATTGTAAATGCCGGGCTGGCTATGCCGCGCACCAAGATATTCCTGGAGCAACTGTCTAAGATTGATCCTTCTATACGAACGGATATTTTTGACCCGCAAGAGGCTGCATGGGAATTATACGGTAACTATCAGGCGGGAGGAGAGGTCTAATGGCGCAGCAAATCGTATTAGGACAATATGTGCCCGGGTCTTCATTTCTCCACGGATTGGATCCTCGAACCAAGCTGATATCCGCTATTTTGTTAATGATCCTGACCTTGTCCAGCATGTCGGTTGTTTCATTGTCGGTCCTTGCCTTGGCAGTCTTGAGTTTGATGATCTTATCCCGTTTGAAGATCGGATTGATCTTAAGAACAATTCGTCCGATTATTCTTTTGCTTGTATTTGCTTTTCTGTTCAATCTTTTTACCGGCAAAGGCGAGATCATTTTTTCCTACAGTTTTATTGTGATCAGGGAAGACGGATTGATAAGAGCAATTAAAATATTGGTGAGGTTGGTCTTGTTGGTCTTATCGACTTCAATTCTGATCACACTGACGACGACACCTATTTTAATAGCCGATGCGATTGAGAATTTGCTTGGTCCGCTCAAGCGGCTGCGCTTTCCTGTTCATGAAATTTCTATCATGATGTCGATTGCCCTGCGCTTTATTCCGACTCTGCTCGACGAAATGCAGAAGATTATGAAAGCCCAGTCTTCGCGCGGCGCCGATTATGACACGGGCAATGCTTTGAAGCGTGCGCGAGGCTTTGTCAGTATTCTCGTACCTCTTTTTATCTCTTCGTTCCGACGTGCTGATGATCTGGCTACCGCAATGGAGGCCAGATGTTACAGAGGCGGCAAAAATCGAACCAGGCTGAAAGTCATGAAATATTCTCGTCATGATCTGCTATTTGCCGTAATGATGATTCTGACTACTTTGACAGTATATGCTTTACCTTATGCTTTCCCAGGCCTTTAGCATGATGATTTGTATTAGCACAGGGAGTTAATCTATGTTTTATTATCTCGGACTGGATATTGGCGGAAGCAATTTGAAGCTAGGCCTGCTTGACGAAAACGGTGATTTGCTGACTGCCGAGGAGCGTGCCCACACAACTATTAAGTCAGCAGAACATATTGTGGCGGAAATTGACAGTATGATTATTTCCCTGCTCAAAAATCAGCAAATTCCGGTTCAGGATATTCTGGCTTTAGGTATCGGTGTTCCCGGCTATGTCGATAATGAACGCGGCTATATCCTGAATACCAATAATCTGCCTTTTCATCTTTTCCCGCTGCGGGACAGTCTCGCCAGCTGGCCGGAAGTGCCGGTCTATCTGGGCAATGATGCCAATCTGGCGGCGTTAGCTGAAAGCAGGTCAGGCGCCGGCAGAGCGTGTAATTTTATGCTGATGATAACACTAGGCACCGGTATCGGCGGGGGGATTGTCCTTAATGGGACACTGTACGAGGGATATAATGGCGCAGCATCCGAATTAGGTCATCATGTCATTCGCTTTGGTGGCGAGAAATGTACCTGCGGCAGGCGGGGCTGCTATGAAGTTTATGCTTCGGCCACTGCTCTGAAAAGGATTACCGCCGAGGCTGCCAGAGAGAATCCCGAGTCCGGTCTCGCAAGACTTATAGCTGAACAAGACGGATTGATCACGGGAGAAACTGCCTTTAGGGCAAGAGATTGCGGCGACAAAACAGCTGCCGCTGTGATCGCCGAATATACTGATAATGTTGCGGAAGGTTGCGCTAATTTGGTCAATATATTGATGCCCGAGTTAATTGTTCTGGGCGGTGGCATTAGCCGGGCAGGTGAAGGCTTTTTGGCTGAGGTTGCTGCGAAAGTTTATGAGCTGATCTACCTGCCGCCGGAGTGTGCCCCTCCGGCTTTTGCTCTGGCAGAGCTGGGGAATGAGGCAGGAGTTATAGGAGCCGCTCTCTATGCGATGGACTGCTTCAACAAAGGTATAAAATGATATCCGGCCGGAAACGCAAAATAGCTTTAGCTGTTGAATACGACGGCAGCTGTTTTTATGGCTGGCAACGCCAGAATAATGCGTTGTCTGTACAAGAAATACTGGAAGACGCCTGGCTGGGACTGACAGGCGAAACAATTGTGATTACCGGCTGCAGTCGAACTGATGCCGGTGTATCGGCACGGCGCCACATTTCCCATTTCAGCACTGCGGTTTCAATCCCTGACGAAAAGATATTTCTAGCTCTAAATAGCAAATTATGTCCCGGTCTTTCAGTCCTGGCCAGTAGGGGAGTGCCTGCCGGTTTTAATGCCAGATACGGAGCCTTAGGCAAGACCTATAGCTACAGATTATTGTGCTCACCGGCCAGACCGGCGATTGAGCGCAGAACTTGTGCCTGGTTACCTCAAGAGCCTGATTATAGTTTAATGACTTCCAGTTTGGATTATTTTATCGGAGAACACGATTTTTCTGCTTTGATGGATCAGGGCAGCCCCAGCAAAAGACAGCTCCGTACGATCTTTGATCTGGTGTTGGCACGGGAAGAAATTGATAAGCTTTCAGGGGCAAAATATCGATTAATTGTAACCGGGGATGGCTTTTTATATCATATGGTGCGTATACTGATGGGTACAATAGTAGCAGTCGGACAGAGAAAAATTACCCTTGATGATATTCCGCGCCTGATTGAGCAGAAGGATCGGACTAAGATGGGAATTACAATGCCGGCGGCAGGACTGGTCTTAGAAAAGGTATTTTATCGTCACAATCTATTTGGCAATGATTCATGGCCCTATGTCAGAGGAGATGGAAATGAAAAATAATAACTGGAATCTTCGTACCAATATGACTATGTTGACTGATTTTTATGAGCTCACAATGGCCAACGGATATTTGTTGCACGGAATGAAGGACAAGATTGCCTGTTTTGATCTTTATTTCCGTGGCATTCCCGATTCGGGCGGCTTTGCCATTATGGCGGGTGTAGAGCAGATGATTGACTATTTGTCCGATCTGCATTTTACTGATTCCGATATTGAGTATTTGGACGATCAGGGCATTTTTTGCCAGGAGTTTTTGCATTATCTGCGCAACTTTAAGTTTTCCTGCGATGTCTGGTGCGTTCCGGAGGGAATGCCGATTTTCCCCAATGAACCTAGAGTTAAAGTTCGAGGCCCGATTATGCAGGCGCAGATGATAGAGACAATGTTGCTGGTTACAATTAACCATCAGAGCCTGATTGCAACGAAGGCTTCCAGGATAGTTCGGGCTGCGGCCGGGAGACCGGTATTGGAATTCGGTGCCAGAAGAGCACAGGGCTAAGATGCTTCCGTGCTGGGAGCCAGAGCAGCTTATATTGCCGGTGTTGCCGGAACTTCATGCACTATTGCCGGACAGCAGTTCGGTATTCCCAGTCTGGGTACCATGGCTCACAGCTGGGTACAGGCCTTTGAAAATGAATTTGAGGCTTTTAAGGCCTATGCGCTGGCTTTCCCTGACAACTGTCTATTGTTGGTAGATACCTACAATACTCTTAAAAGCGGTGTGCCCAATGCAATTCGCACCGCCAAAGAAGTTCTGGAACCGATGGGCAAACGTCTCATAGGTATCAGGATTGACTCCGGCGATCTGACCTATATGACAGTTGAGGCACGAAAAATGCTGGATGCTGCCGGTCTGGATGACTGTAAGATAACTGTCTCGAATTCAATGGATGAATACTTGATCCGCGATTTGATCCATCAGGGTGCCCGTGTTGATTCCTTCGGAGTTGGAGAACGTCTGATAACCTCCAAATCAGAGCCGGTATTTGGCGGTGTCTATAAATTGAGTGCGATTGGAGAGGCCGGACAGGAACTTGAGCCTCGCATGAAGATCTCTGATAATCCGGAAAAAGTCACCAATCCCGGATGCAAAGAGCTATGGCGTTTCTATGATCGCGAAACCGGTAAAGCGCTGGCTGACTTGATCACTTTGGAGGGTGAAGCGATCGCCGAGAATGAACCATATGAAATATTTGATCCGCAGCATACCTGGAAACGGAAGACTCTGGATAATTTCATTGCTAAAAAACTATTAGAACCTATTTTCAAACAGGGTGTGCTCATATGCGGGCGTCGAGGGGTTGAAGAAATTCGTGCCTATTGTGCCAGTCAGCTGGAAACCTTGTATGAGACATCTAAACGCTTTGAGTACCCGCAGATCTACTATGTCGATCTTTCGCAGAAGCTGTGGGATCTGAGAGAAAATTATCTGCGGCGGCATTCCTGGTGAAAATGCGCTTATTCTCCGGGAGCCGCCTGTTGGCTTTATTCAAAGTGTGAATTATAATACCATATGAGAGGGTTAGTTCATTTAGAGCTGATTAGCCTGAAACTGGTTAATATATTATTGCCGTCTTAAACGGCCAAAATATAAACAGGAGGGAAATAATGAAAAAATTTTTGGCAATCCTCTTAGCGCTGATAATGGTGCTGGGTCTTGTGGCATCCTGCGCTAAGAAAGAAGAAGCTAAGCCGACGACACCGGAAGCTGAAGCTACAGAGCCGGCGGAAGAGACTGAACCTGCCGAAGAGACCGAGCCGGCAGGAGAGAGTGAACCTGCTGAAGAAACCGAGCCGGCAGAAGAACCTGAGCCGGAGGCCTTTGAAGTTGGCGAAAAAGATCTGTATCTGATTACTGACCTTGGTACCCTGGACGATAAGGGCTTCAATCAGGGTTCATTTGAGGGCATGAAAGACTTCGCTGATGAGAATAATGTGCCTGCCAACTACATTAAGCCGGCCGATGAGGGCGACCAGATTTATAAGGATGCGGTGGATCAGGCCGTAGCAGACGGAGCCAAGGTAATTGTTACCCCCGGTTTCTTGTTCGAGGCGGCTATTTATGAGGCTCAGGAACAATATCCCGACGTGAAATTTGTCGCAGTAGACTTTGAACCGCGCGCTGATTATGAGAATCCGCCGCTGGTTGCCGACAATACAGTTGCCATCCTGTATAAGGAGCAGGAAACCGGTTTCCTGGCGGGATATGCCGCAGTCAAGGATGGCTATAAAAACTTAGGTTTTATGGGCGGTATTGCTGTTCCTGCCGTTGTTAACTGCGGCCTGGGCTTTCTGAGCGGCGCCGAATATGCTGCCAAAGAGATGGGTGTTGAGGTTTGGGTCAAATATAACTACACGGGCAGCTTCGTTGCCAAGCCTGAGATCAATACTATGGCCAATACCTGGTACACCACCGGCACAGAGATCATTTTCTCTTGCGGCGGCGGTATCCTGGCTTCTATTACTAAGGCTGCGGAAGATAATGGCGGTAAAGTAATTGGTGTTGACGTCGATCAGGTTGCCGAATCTGAGACTATTATTACATCAGCCATGAAGTCTCTCCGGAGCTCAGTCTATGAAGCAGTTAAAGCCGCCTACGCCGGCAATTTCCCTGGCGGCGTGACTCTGCGTTTGGGTGTTAAGGAAGGCGGCGTACAGCTTCCTGACGGCCCGGAAAGCTTTGATCGCTTCAAGACCTTTACACGCGCCGATTATGAAGCAATCTTCAATAAGGTCAAAGAAAATACTGACGGCATTGCAGACAGTATCTACAATTTAGACGATCTTATCGCCGGTGAAGGACTGTCCGTCGTTGAGCAGATGGCAGGTCTGGAATTTGAGAATCTTACACTGGATGTCATTGAATAATTGACGAATTTTACAACTAAAGGGGTCTGCTCTTAGAGCAGACCTCTTTTTTATGCTAGAATAGTCATAATATCTGTCAGGAGACGTATTATGGAAAACGTAATCGAGATGCTCCATATCACGAAAAGATTCCCAGGTGTTATAGCCAATGATGATGTTACATTAGAACTCAGAAAGGGTGAGATTCACGCTTTGCTGGGCGAAAACGGCGCTGGCAAATCAACGCTGATGTCAGTCTTATTTGGCCTATATGAGCCTGAGGAGGGGAAAATCTTAGTAAATGGCACCGAGGTTCAGATCAAAAACCCCAATGATGCTACCAAATATGGCATTGGTATGGTCCATCAACATTTCAAATTGGTTAATAATTTCACAGTTTTGCAAAATGTCGTGCTAGGAGTCGAAACGACAAAGCGCGGTCTCTTATCACTTGAGGAAGCAAAAAATAAAGTAATTGAGCTATCAGAGCGCTACAAATTTAATATTGATCCGGATGCTCTGATTGAGAATATCAGTGTCGGTATGCAACAGAGAGTAGAAATCATTAAGATGCTGTATCGCGATAATGAAATCCTGATCTTTGATGAGCCGACTGCCGTGCTTACTCCGCAAGAAATCGAAGAATTGATGGCGATCATGAGGCAGCTGATATCTGAGGGGAAATCGATCATTTTCATCACGCATAAACTGAAAGAGATCAAAATGGTGGCTGACCGCTGTACAATCCTGCGCAAAGGCAAGCATGTCGCTACCGTAGATGTAGCGGATACTTCAGTGGAAGAGATGTCCGAATTGATGGTGGGCAGGAAAGTAGATCTGACTTTTGATCTCGGCAAGCCTAAACTCGGCAAAACCGTTCTGAAAGTGCGGAACCTGACTATTCACAAGGAGGGACATGGTCATCAGACTCTTGATGATGTCAGCTTTGATCTCCGGGAAGGTGAGGTACTATGCATCGGCGGCATTGAGGGCAATGGCCAATCGGAGCTGGTCTATGCGATTACAGGATTACTGCGGGATTACCAAGGACAAATCTTTCTGAACGATAAAGAAATCACAAATTCCAATATCCGTTTCCGCAATGTAAATGGTATTGCCCATATACCTGAAGACAGACATAGATACGGACTGGTGCTTGATTATACTTTAGAACAGAATTTAATTATGCAAAGTTATTTTGAACCTGAATTCCAACACCGGGGTCTGATCAGATTTGGGCAGATTGCCAATTATGCCGATAAGCTGATTGAGCAATATGATATTCGCACAGGTCAAGGTAGAAATACTCTGGCGCGCAGCATGTCCGGCGGGAATCAGCAAAAAGCGATTGTTGCCCGCGAGATGGAGCGCAGACATAATGTCCTGATTGCAGTCCAGCCCACTCGCGGGCTTGATGTCGGAGCCATCGAATATATTCATCAACAGATACTTAAACACCGGGCGGAAGGTTTCGCAGTTCTGTTGATTTCGCTGGAGTTGTCAGAAGTCCTCGATATATCTGATCGCATCCTGGTCATGTACAACGGCAGACTGGTTGGCGAGCTTGAACCTCAGAACACAACTGAGCAAGAGCTTGGCCTCTATATGTCAGGTGCCAAAACGGAGAAGGTTACAGTCCATGAATAATCCAAACCGCAAAAGATTTTCCTTAACCCCGGCACTGCCATCGCTGATTTCAATTCTGATCGGTTTATTGGCCGGCATTATCGTCATTTTGATTGCAGACAGCAGTAAAGCTCTATTGGCTGTCAGAAATCTATTGCTGGGGCCACTCTACGGTATCTATAATCCGAACCAGTCCAGTCTGACCGGAATTGGCAATATGTTGTTCTTCATGATTCCTCTCCTGATGACCGGACTGTCTGTCGGTTTTGCTTTCAAAACCGGTCTATTCAATATCGGAGCTTCGGGGCAATTTCTGGCCGGCTCTTATGTGGCTATTCTTTTAGCCCGGAAGCTGACTGGAATCCCAAACAGCTGGCGCTGGTTGATTGCCCTTTTCGGCGCAGCTCTGGCTGGCATGCTCCTGGCGGGTATTGCTGGTATTCTAAAGGCTTTCCGCAATGTAAATGAGGTTATTACCTCTATCATGCTCAACTATATATCGATGTATCTGGTAAATTATCTGATACGCGCGACAGGCCTGTACGATCCGCTGAAGAACCGTACTTTGCCGGTTCAGACAGAAATTCCCAAGTTCGGCCTGGACAAGCTCTTTCCTAAATCATTTGTCAGTGGCGGGATTCTAATAGCAATAGCCATTGCAATTATTTGCTATGTGCTGCTATACAAGACAACATTCGGTTTCGAGCTGCGTGCGGTCGGACTCAATAGGCATGCTTCACGTTATGCCGGCATCAACGAGAAGAGAAGCATAATCATGTCCATGGCACTGGCCGGGCTCTTCGCTGGTATGGCCGGCGGCATGATCCACCTGGCCGGTGTAGGACGAGCGATTCAGGTGAGAGATGTACTGCCACCCGAGGGATTTGATGGTATTGCAGTTGCGCTGCTAGGTCTAAATCATCCACTGGGCATAATTTTCGCCTCTCTGTTCATGGCCTATCTCAAAGTCGGCGGCCAGACCATACAAACGCTAGGCTTTGCACCTGAGATCATAAATATGATGATAGGCATTATACTTTATGTCTCGGCAATGGCAGTCCTGATCCGTAAACTGCTGTCGATCAGAGCAAAAAAACGGTCAGAAACGAAAACGCTCGACAATAGTACCGGAGAGCCGTACGCAGCATACGATCCACCGGATCCCGGAGCAACTGCAGCGGCGGAGAAACTGCCATCGGAATCAGAACATATCAATAATATGGCAACAAGTGTCGTTCAAGAGGAGATAAAGGAGAATAACCATGGTTAGAATAGCAGATATCTTTCAAAGCGTACTGACCTATGCCATCCCTTTGATGGTAGTAGCACTGGCCGGAATGTTCTCCGAGCGATCCGGGGTGATTAACATCTCTCTGGAGGGTACCATGATTATGGGCGCTTTTACGGGCATACTATTTATTCATACCATGCAGCGCACTGATCTTTTGAGCGGGCATTTGCTGCTTTTGACAGGTCTTCTGATCTCGATGGTTACAGGCATTATATACTCATCACTGCATGCGATAGCAGCGATCAATATGTTCGCCGATCAAACTATTTCCGGTACGGCGCTCAATATTTTTGCCCCGGCTTTCGCGGTTTTTGTGGCCAGATCCATCATCGGCGTGCAACAGATCCCTCTGGGCAATGTCTTCCGTATTGCTAAGGTACCTGGTTTAGCTGAGATTCCCATACTGGGACCGCTATTTTTTGAAAACGCCTATCTGACAACTTATATCGGGATTGCCATCTTGATCATTTCTCAGATAGTATTATCGAAGACTCGCTTCGGTCTCAGATTGAAGAGTGCCGGGGAGTACCCTCAGGCGACAGACGCTGCAGGTGTTAGTGTAGTTAAGATGCGTTATGCCGGTGTGCTGATTTCCGGAGCCTTGGCCGGTTTAGGCGGCCTGATTTATGTCGTACCTATCTCTACCGAATTCAGTCCGGATGTAGCCGGCTATGGCTTCCTTGCCATTGCCGTCATGATCTTTGGCCAATGGAAACCCTTATATATCGCAGCTGCGGCTTTTTTCTTCGGCGCCTTGAAAACGATTTCTTTTTCCTATTCCAGTCTGCCGGTAATTAAAGATTGGAATATTCCCGGTATTGTTTACAAGGTTCTGCCGTATGTAATTACAATTGTTGTCCTCTTTCTAACCTCAAGAAAGTCAGCGGCGCCGTCAGCCCTGGGTGAACCATTTGACAAGGGAAAGCGGTAATCTTACCAATTCTCGCGCTTAGGGTGGCGTGAAGATAACTGAGAAAGGTATATTACGGCGGCCAGGCGGGATGACCGCCCGTGATCCAGTGCAGGCATAATATACCGTCTAATTGTTGCCGGGAGAACTATTCGATAGATTTTCCTTGATCGGATATCGCTTGGCCATAAACATCCAGCACTCTGGTGGCGAATTTGCACACGCCAAATCTGGCGGCGGTTGCTAGTGACAGCTGAAATATTTCTTCTCTGTTTTGCCGCAAGCGGCTTAGCAGCTGCCTCAGATTGGCAGCGAATGATTCTTCATCAGTGAAATAGTATCCATTGCTGCCGTCCGTAATAACTTTGTCTAAGGCAGGATCCTTGCGAACCAGCAAGGGAAGGCCGCTGGCTTGGGCTTCAATATAGGTCAATCCCTGGGTCTCGCTTTGCGAAGCGGAAGTAAAAATATCGGCCATCGCATAATAATGAGGCACTTCAGATAGCGGAACCGGACCGGTAAATATAACATTTTCGACCTGATTTGCCGACTTAACTCGTTTGACCAGACGATTATAGGCCGCACCCTCACCGGTGATTACCAGCTTAAGTCCGGTAATCTCAGGGAAGAGTCTAAACAGATAATCCAGCAGCTCATCGATATGCTTTTCGTTAGAAACCCGGCCCAGGTAGAGCAGAACTTTGTCCTCAGGTTTTAGACCAAGGCGTGATCTGAACTCCAATCTTTTTTTCTCATCATGAGCGGCGCTCTTGAAACGTTCCAAATCCAAACCGGTTGGGATAATATGCATTGGTTTAGTTACACCATATTCTTTAAGTAGGATTGCGGCCTTTTCGGTGGGCACAATCACCTGATCGGCGGAATTGCAAAAACGTCTGCTGACACTGCGCACAGAACTGGCAATTCCATCATCGATCAGGCGCGGCCATTTAGCCAGCATATCGCGGGTAAAATCCTCATAGATTGTGTGAAAAGTATGTACAAAAGGGATATTATCCTTCTTGGCAATCGATCGGCCCAGGACTCCCAGTCCAAACTCCGTCTGAGTATGGATAATGTCAAATTCCTGCTTTCTGATTTGCCTATAACTAAGAGGACTCAGATTAAGTGCCAGGCGCTTAGAACTGATAAAAGGCAAGGAGGGTATCCTAATGATATTGTCGTCATCAACTAAGGCATCAGGATCTTTGACGGTATAAACAAAGACTTCATGTCCGCGCTTAATTAATTCATTTCTAAGCAGCTCTATTGAGGTGGCAACACCACTGACCGCAGGAATGTAGACATCTGAAAATAAAGCGATTCTCATGTCAACCTTTTTTATTGTAGTAATGATATTGAGACCCTCTAGAGTATACCCTATATAATGTAAATGTGATGTAAATGTGACGTGATATTTTTATATAAAATATTTAAAGCATCACTATCTTTATTCTCTTCACATAACGCAAAGATTAAGGCTAAATTGTAACCAAAATTGCGGACAAGGTCAGCGTGATTAAGGCTATAATAAGCAAAGTCTATAATATGGAAAGGAAATCTCGGCTAAACAGACGAGATACAAATTACAAACAGGTGTTAGTATGGCAAGGAATAAAATAATAGTATTTTTAGCAGACGGCTTTGAAATCATTGAAGCAATGACACCGATTGATTTGCTGAGACGGGCGCGGATGCAAGTTACTACCTGCAGTTGGAATCAAGAGCTACAGGTTACCTCGGCCAACGGTGTCAGCGTACTCGCGGATCAGACCATTGATGGTCTTAGCGCGCAGCAGCTGACTGAGACTGATCTGATAGTGATTCCGGGCGGACAACCGGGGGCAGATAATCTGAAAGCCAATCAGAAAGTCATTGCTGCCCTGCAGCAAGTAGTGGCACAAGGTGGATTGGTGTCTGCCATCTGCGCCGGGCCGATTGTTCTCAATGAAGCAGGCTTGATCGCGGGTAAACGCTTTACCTGCTTTCCCGGTTTTGAGGATGACATTGACGGTCAATATAGGAATGTACTTGTCGCCAGGGATGGCAATGTTATTACAGCCAAAGGCCCGGGCGCAGCCATGAACTTTGCTTTAGCATTAATTGAAGCTTTATCGGATAAGAGAGTTTCCGATCTGATTGCTGAAACTACTTTTGCCGCAGAGAGCCTGAAAAATTACTGAGCAGATATGATCATCTATGTCAGTGTATTGTGGTATACAGCTGTCTCCTTAAACGCATTTTGCCGGCCAGCCACAGGCAATAGCAGTTACCTGACGACGGTTGACAGTCATGCCCAAATATGATAATTTAATCAAGCCGTGGGGGTGTAGCTCACCTGGGAGAGCGCTTGAATGGCATTCAAGAGGTAAGGGGTTCGATCCCCCTCATCTCCACCACAATTTTATCCGGAAGCCCTTATCAACAAAGGACTTCCGGATTTTTATCTTCGGTATATTTAATTGTGCAAAATGTAAACCAGGGTCGGACGCGAGCTTTTTTACGTTTTTACCGCTTCGGCGCGGCGTAAAGCTGTTGGACGCTCAGGCCGAAGCGCTCCTGCACAAACTGCTCAAAGTATTCAAGCGGTTTATAGTATAGTTCTTTCGCTTTTGTACCGAAAGCATCATTGAACATTCGCTGTACGGTATCAAGGTCGGGATGTTCCCAGCCTCGTTCGTCTTTGTTAGGATAGCATTCGTAGTCACATTCCTGTTTGTCCTTAGATAGCCCGACACGGTACTTGCCCTCGTCGACGTGGTAGGTGATGCGCAGACCGTAACCGTTGATATCGGTATCCATGAATTCGATGTTCCAGTCGTCGGGATGCTCGCCCCATTCCGGCCTGGCGATAGCGACGGATTTATAATGCGGTTCCCGCTCCTCGTATACGCCGCAGGTCCCGGCATCATCGAAGACAAATCCCAGTGCGCTGAGCGAGCCTGCCGCAGCTGGCGGTGCGCATAACTTCGTGTGTAGCTGGTCAACTGTTATGGACTTATCCTTGCTATCGAAGATCAGCTTGCTTTCCACGCCGTTATGCGTAAAGGCTGTTTGTATCATGCCGTTCCACTCCCACCAATTAGTGTTGTCCTTGGCCTGCATACTCTGCTGGACGGATTTGACATCGGGGAGACGATATACTACATAGGTGTGGGCTTCATCCTTATGTAAATTGGCATCTATACCGCACTCGACAAAATCAGTATGTGTGTCAAAAAAATCGGCAATGGGCGCCAGGGCGCCTACGTTGTAGGTATCCCTGACCAGTTGTGTGTACTTCTCTATATCGGCATCATCAAGGAAATATGTAATGGTGATGACGCAGCCTGCACCAGTCTGTTCGTGCGTACCGTCCGCCTCTACATACTCGTAGCGGTCGTCTTCGGGGTTAGCCCGATCGATATTGACAATGCGACCGTCCTTGCCGTGGAACCGGCAGAAACCACCTTCAAGGTATTCATTGATGCGTTGATCCATTTCTTCTTCGGAAAGCCCCGCAACGTCAGCATGATAAGCGACGCACGCCAACATATCACCGCTGCCGGTCATGGAGAGAACAAAGAGTGATTTGCCTTCGAACTTATCACAGCCTTTATCAAAGCTTGCTGAAAATACTTTAAAACAGTCCGGCCTGGCCATGCCGCACGGATTGAACTCGTCACCGAAAATATCCAGCGGCTTGTACAGTTTCGACATCTCAAAGTCTTTTTCTGCCAGATTGGGGTACACGTCCGCCAGCGGTGAATAATCGGTGACAGGATTGCCGGAGAGCAAGATGTTTTTCAGTTTTGTAAGCCCGGCAAGCGGAGACAGATCAGCTATCTGATTGTCCTCCATGTAGAGAAGGATGAGGTCTTTCATGCCTGCCAGCGCGCTGATGTCGGATATCTGATTGGCCTTCATCCATATGCTTTCCAGCTTGGTCATGCCGGCAAGAGCGCTGATGTCACTGATGACGTTACCCCATATCCAGAGGTCTTTCAGGTTGGTCAAACCGGAAAGCGCGCTGATGTCCGAAATATTATCGCAGCAGATGTAGAGGCACTCCAGCCTGGTAAGAGCCGCCAGAGGGCTAATGTCCATGTTGCAACTCGGTTCATAGAGTGCCCAATTAAGATTCAACGAGGTCAAGTTGGGGAATTGTACAATATCGCTGATATCTTCGACGCGTGGTATCGGCACGCCGCCCTCCATCTCCAGATTAAGCTCGGTCACCGCCTCCGCTTCGGCGAGCGTGATATCGCCGTCCGGCCTGTTCAGAGCCTGGCGTATCAGTTCCTCCAACACGGGATCGGTGAACACTACAACTTTTTCAGGTTCCGGCTCGGTCGCTTGCGATGACTGCGCCGCTGGTACTGTGGTTTCCTGCTGTGGCTTTGTCGGTTCAGTGGGTTCTGCCGGTTTTGCCGCGCAAGCAGACAGCAAAACAATCATAGCAATGATGAGTAGTGCTGAAATAATCCGGTTCATGTGGTTCCTCCTCATGTGTATTAATCGCGATCATGCTCAATACACATAAACATACCTAATTCCTAAAAGAAAAAGGTGAGCTGGCAGTTCACTTTTTTGCTTTAAGACTTCTATTCGTATTTGATTGTAAAAGATGGATTTTCAAGGGTTTCAGCTGTACTCCGCATCGTTTCATCAATGCTGATTTCGTATAGATTGGGGAGAGAAAGAAGTGGTGTTAAGTCAGATAATAATGATTGGTATAGATCTATTTTTTCCAATAGCTTGAATCTATCAATTCCCTCAAGCGACGGCAATTGCGTTCGTCTCAATGACAGTGACCGTAAGCTTGCGATGTCGGGCAGGGCAGAGAGGGAGGTGATTGGCGTCATTCCGATATCCAGCAGGCAGAGCGTGGGGCAGGAGCCCAGCGGCGACAGATCCGAGACATGCGTATCAAAAAGACATACGCTGTTTAGCTGCTTCATTCCTGACAAGGCGGAAATATCCTCCACAAAAGTGCTGCGCAAGGAAACGGTGGTAAGGTATTTAAGTTTGGAAACCGGGGATATGTCGGTGAGAGTCTGATAATTGACATACAGTACTTCGAGGTTAGGCAGTAGCTTCACATCTGCAAGCGTTGTAAGTTCCCCGCGCGGCGTATCGCGCCGCTGTCCGCTAAGTCCATCGGAGAATACCTCTTCTGTTTTTGCTACCTCGTTGCCAAATATATATATCTCGCGCACGGCAAGTAAATTTTTGCTGGTAATAGTTTCGGTTTCATTCTTGCCCAGCTGAACGCGTACAGCCTGTTCGATCAGAGGCTCGGCAAATGTCACTCCCGTAACGGTAGGTGCCAGAAAATCTGTATATCTACCTACAGTAAAGCCTACACTTAGTGCGAGCAGGACGAGAGATGCTGTCCTGAAAAGATGTGTCCGCCGTTTTTGTTTTTGTCCGTCGCTAATCAGTAAAGCCTTTTTAACATCGGCTACATTCGAAAAACGTTCCTGCGGCGAGAAGGACGCGCAGCGGTTTATGATGAAAGAAAGCCGTTTGTTGGTTATCTTAGCTTTTTTAGTATCCGTGTTGCCAGTAAGCAGAAAGCAAAGCAGAATACCCAGTGAATATATATCTGCACGGCAATCGGTCTGGGCAAAACCATACTGCTCTGGCGGGGCATATGTTCTGGTACCCATGAATTGCGTATCGATTTCGGCTTCTTTGTCATAGGTACGTGCAATGTCAAAGTCAATCAAGGATATTTCACCGTCTTCTTTTACGATGATGTTCTGCGGTTTTATGTCACGGTGGATAACAGGCGGTTCAAGCCCGTGCAGATAAATCAGAATGTCACAGAGCTTCACGCAGAGCCCGACGATCTGCGCCTCCGTCAAATGGCGCTCTGCGATATACTTATCCAGCGGCGTTCCTTCTATGTACTCGCGGACAATGCAAATGAGAGTGTCGTTTTGATATTCAGCCATGAAAGCTGGTAACCCTTCATGGGAAAGTGTCTTTAGTATAGAGCTCTCATTGACTGACTTGTAGATCTCCTTGTCGTAGCATTTGGCTATACAAAGTCGATTTGAACCTTTTTGCTGTACCAGGTAGGTTTCAGTTCCGTGGCTATGTGACAGACATTCAAGCGGGTCATAGCCATCAAGAAAGCTGCGGGGCAGTTCAGTTGCAAAAAGAATGGTCGCCAGCTCTTCAATTGCGGAGTTTATATTGCTCATTTCATTGAGCCTCCTATCAACGGTAAGCCTAATTCTAAAAGGATCTGTTGGGTATTGATAAAACTAATGTGATTGTGCAGGCAATAGCTGATAACGGCGTCTCGCGGCACTCGCGGGTACAGTGCACTATGACCGGCATGTTTTAACAGGGATTGTGCCAATTGGATATCGGCATCGAAGCCGAAAGCAAGCTGCAATACTGTATTGCGCGACGGCTTACGGTCGCCGCGAAAGATTGCGTGACCAAAGGTTCGCTCAATATTTGCTTTCTTTATGATGCGCTCCGGTACTTTGCCGCGCTGTTTGCACAAAGAGGATATGTATTCAGAAAAAGTCGGCATCTCGGTTTCATTATCCGGTTGGCGATATATTTCGTAAACCGATGAAGCCTTAAAAATCTGTTCCCACAAGGAGCTTGTCGGAAGCTCTTTTTTCAATTCGTTCATATTCGTTCATGCCTCGTTTTACCGCCGCGTAATTACAACTATGCGCACAATATATGCGATACTCCGCATAATTACAAGAGTTTTACCATCCATTGCGGACGGGGCGGTACCGGTAGCATCCCGGCAGTATTTCTCTGCCAGGCAGGCTAAAAGAGAGCGCCTTCGTTATAAAGAGACTTTGGGTATAGGTTTCTTTTTAAACTAGGGGCGGGTAGCCAGCCCCTAGTCAGATATTCATTACTGCACTGATTATACAACCGGCAATTTAGCTAGTGATGAGCGTAGTGAGCTTTCTTCGAGTCCGGTGTTTTCGAGCAGATCGGCATTGTAGGCCGCATAGGCGGAGAGGTCAAAGGAGCCCATGCCGGTTAAGCCGAAGACGATGACTTTCTTCTCTCCGTTTTCTTTGCATTTTTCGGCTTCGTCGATGGCGGCTTTGATGGCATGAGCCGATTCCGGTGCCGGCAACAGCCCTTCGCAGCGGGCAAAGCGGATAGCCGCTGCGAAAACATCTTTTTGGCCATAGCTGCGGGCTTCTTCGATATAGCCGTCGTGGTAGAGCTGGGAAATGATGGGGCTCATGCCGTGATAGCGGAGTCCGCCGGCATGTCCCGCCGCCGGTACAAAGCCCGAGCCAAGCGTATACATCATGGCCAGTGGCGTGACTTTGCCCGTATCACAATAATCATAGGAGAATTTACCCCGGGTTAGGGTGGGGCATGATGCTGGTTCCACTGCTATGATATGTGGCCCTCGTCCACCTTTCAGCTTATCTCCGATGAAGCCGGCCATCAGTCCGCCCAGATTCGAACCGCCGCCGGCACAGCCGATGAGAATATCGGCTTCAACTGCCAGCTGATCCAGTGCTGCTTTAGTTTCCAGACCAATTATCGATTGGTGCAGGAGCACCTGATTGAGAACACTGCCCAGAGTGTAGCGATAGTTTGGATCAGCCAGTGAGACCTCAATAGCCTCTGAGATAGCCATGCCCAGAGAACCGGAACTATCAGGATCATCCGCGAGAAATGAACGGCCGGCTATTGTCGTGTTTGAGGGCGAAGGTAGAACTGTCGCGCCATAGGTTTCCATCAGAACTTTGCGATAGGGTTTTTGTTCGATAGAGCAGCGGACCATGAAAACCTTGAGGTCAAGGCCAAAGTAGGCACAGGCCATGGCCAGGGCTGAGCCCCACTGACCGGCTCCCGTCTCCGTGGTCACTCCCTTGAGACCCTGTTCTTTGGCATAGTAGGCTTGCGCGATGGCGGTGTTCAATTTGTGTGAGCCGGAAGTGTTGCCCCCCTCATATTTGTAATAGATTTCTGCCGGCGTATCCAGTTCCCTCTCCAGACAGTAGGCGCGTACCAGCGGGGAAGGGCGGTACATACGGTAAAATTGCAGTATCTCATCAGGTATGGGGATGAAGCGGTCGGTAGCATTTAGTTCCTGTTTTGCCAGCTCCCGGCAGAAAATAGGCTCTAAATCAGCCACGGTAACCGGCTGCAATGTCTCAGGGTGCAGCAGAGGCCTGTGATCGGTTTTCATATCGGCCCGTACATTGTAGTAGGCTTGCGGCAGCTCTGCCTCGGACAAATAAGTCTTGTAAGGAATAGTGGTCATATTTTGCTCCTTCCAGGTCAGGAGCAAAATAAAAGCCCCTGTCCTCAAAAATTTGCTGGGACAAGAGCTGATCTCCTGCGGTACCACCCGGCTTGGTGAATTAATCCACCCACTCACGATGCACTAACATGCATCTGCCTCCTGACGCGAGGCTGTCGTCTCGGCTACTCTCCAGCGATTTCGCTTTGCCCTCATCGGCCCATTCAGTTAGTTTACCGTATTGCTATTCCACCGGCAGCAACTCTCTGGGACGGATACGCTAACCTACTCTCCCGAATCAACGGTTTAAGTTATTTTAGGCCTTAATGACTGTTTTGTAAAGAGTTATTTAATCTAATAATTATTCACCGGATAATAGCATATAATTGTGGCTGTTGGCAGCAGTGATTTTTCTTTGTTATCAGTTGTTAAGGGATAAAAATGATAGTTTTCTTTATTTATTTGTTGATCTGCTTTGCTTTTGTCAAATTAGTGCGCTAATATGGTTTTGACAACTGAACAAATAATGTCTTCGGGGCAGGGTGCAATTCCCGATCGGCGGTGATAGTCCGCGAGCGCAGATGCAGGATCCGGCTGAGGCCGGGTCAGGATTTGGTGAAATTCCAAAACCGACAGTGACAGTCTGGATGGGAGAAGATGGTTATTCATAGGTAGCGGTTTTATTTTCCGGAGCAAAGAAGTCACCGATACACATGGATGACACCTGGAGGACATTGGAGTACTTCAGGTGTTAGTTTTTTGCGGAGGTTGTTATGAATACAAAGAAGACAGCTGCCCTGGGTATGCTGGCGGCAGTGGCATATGTGGTGATGTTGGTCGGACGTTTTCCTTTGATTCCGGCTGTACCTTTTCTTAAGTTTGATCCCAAAGACGTAATTATTGTGATTGGCGGCTTTATCTGGGGTCCGTTCTCAGCCTTTATCATCTCCTTTGTGGTATCACTGGTGGAGATGGTGACTGTCAGCGATACCGGCCTGATCGGCTGTGCCATGAATATTATTTCGACATGTTCTTTTGCTTGCACTGCTGCCTATATTTATAAAAAAAGACGCACAATTGGCGGAGCGATTTTCAGTCTGTTCGCAGGTGTTATCCTAATGGCGGCAGTCATGGTGCTGTGGAATTATATTCTGACACCAATCTATATGAAGATCCCTCGGGCGGATGTGGTCAAGCTGCTGGTACCGGCCATTTTGCCGTTTAATTTAATCAAGGGCTCACTGAATGCCGGGCTGAGCATCCTGCTTTACAAACCTATTGTATTAGGACTGCGCAAGACTAGATTTTTGCCTCAGCCGCAGAATGCGAAAGGCAATAAGATCAATGTCGGCATGGTGATTTTGGGTGTCTTTATCCTCGTTAGTTGCGGCCTGATTATATTAGCTTTTAAGGGAATCTTATAATAGACATGACTAGCTTGAACCCAAATATCAGCCCGCTTCACATTCTGGAAGGGAGAGTAGTCAAAGGGGCGGGAAGAGGCAAGAAATTTGGTATGCCAACTGCCAATCTAGCTCTGGCGCCGGGAACAAAATTACCTAAACTCGGAGTCTATGCTTCATTGGTTTTTTGTGATGAGGCTTTGTATGAGGGCGTCACTAATGTCGGGTTTCAACCATCCGTAGGCGGTCTGGAACAGATTACGGTTGAGACCCATATTCTTGACTTCAATCAGGATATCTATGGTCAGGAGATCAGACTGGAACTGTATTTCTTTTTAAGAGAGACCAAATCATTTAACTCCCTATATGAGGTAAAGATTCAGATTGGTCAAGACAGCCGGCGCGCTGCTGAATTGCTTGCCGATGTATTTTTGATGAAGGAAAGTGACTGACGAAATTACCTGCCGATGGCGTCAGTTCTACAGGAAAATGAAAATAACAATAACGTGTACAGTGAAGATATATGTTAAAAAACAGGGTGCGCGGCACCCTGTTTTTGTGGCGAGAACATGTGAGAATCGAACTCACCGGAGAGGCTCTTAACCCCTCGCAACGGTTTTGAAGACCGCGGGGCACACCAGCACCCATATGCTCCCGATTGATTATATTATACTATACCCTGCTTTAGCTTCTCTGTCCAAAGTGGGCCATATTTTCATGACGAATATATCTCCATATCTTGACTTTTCTGACTAAGTCATTGTCCTTAGAATTAATAACGGAATGCCCCGTATTCCGGTAGCGATCACTTCTCAGAAATTCTGCTTTGAACTCCTCCGGGATTCTATTCCCACAAGCATGCTTACCCGCGGAAACCCAGTTAAAAGGTTTACTTTGGCGTTGAATAATAGAATTACCTTTAGCTAGATCTTCAATTGCCAGCTGTGGATAATTCACAACGCCCAGATTGGAAAAAAAGAAACTTTGTGCAATACGCGGATTGATCTCAAAAACATAAATTTCACCGATTTGCGGATGGATTTTCATATCGAGATTGAAGAAACCGTAGTAATTCAGGCCACGTATAATCTTGATCGCCAACCCATATAATTCTTCCAGATTGCTATCAATTAACACGATGTGATTGCCGATATATTGCGGCCGCAAATCAGTCAGAATGCTTCGCGCCTGTGTCATGGAAAATTTATCATCAGTTGAGCGATAGCCGCTGATTGAGTATTCGGTGCCGTGCTGACCGGGTATGCACTCCTGTACAACCATATTGCCTTGATAATTACTGCCATTATCCGAGTCAAAAATTTTATCCAGTTTGCTGATTGCCTCCGAACGATTGTCGGCAAAATAGACTTTGTCTTGCATTGTCGCGCGATCCTTTTTGTAGGCATTATTATCATCAGCTTTTAGAACCAGATCGCCATCCAGATCTATATTCTTGTAATCTGAATGCGATACGATACGAGTTTGAGGAATTTTCACTCCCAGTTTGTCCATAGCCTGATAAAAATTGTTCTTGATCATCAGGAATTTGCCGAGATGCTGATCCGGATAAGGCAAACAGGGCTCAAAGTCGAGCTTAGTCAAATTTTCATAGACAACTTCCATATAATTCTCATTAGGGATAAAAAGTACTACTTGTCCGCGACCATTTGCTTTCTCTCTGTAAACACGATTAATTAAGTTGATAAAGATTTCCGGTCTGGCGATATAGCTGCCTTCGGCATAATTGTCCCTGAAAATATCGGCGATTTTAGTGCGGTAAAAGGGGGTTAAAACCCTGGAGCAACAGATATTGGCCTTGATGCCGTAAGCATCATGGATACTCCTGGCCATTGCGTAGGAAACGGGGTCTGTTCCCAATACAATTGGAATAATTCCCTCCATAAATCCTCCAAGTAATGTGATAATCTTTGTATGACTGTTCTCAATGAACCGAAGTCCGTTTGCTCATGATCGCTGGTTTCTTTGTTAGTCAACGGATGATTCATTATACACTTAGCCTATAAACAAGGGATAGACTTAAAACTCAACAGAACATATCTATCTTTAGCTTCGCTATCCAACTTATGCACAATATAATTGTGAGTTACGCACAATAAAATTGTAAGCGAATTTATATTAATATATGGATAGCAGTTTGGTTTGCTTCAACTGTAACTAATAATAAGGAGAAGTAAAGATTGTGACGACAAAGGATATACGAGAGTTAAGGGAGTTCTTGACCACAAATTCCTGGTTAAAAATGGATCTGACACTAAGTGACGAGAACAAGAATGTTCCAATGCCACCGGTGCAGAAAGCTCCTCTGCCCTGTCAAGCGTTGATACATTTGCCAGATATTAATCGGGATATCCTTAAGAACGAAGATATAATTTCAATAATTAAGGATAGAAAAAGTCGACGTCGCTATAGCAATTGTGCACTTAGTTTGCCAGAACTATCTTTTTTGCTTTGGGCTACTCAAGGTGTGCGAAAAACTACTAAAAATTATACTTTGCGTAATGTAGCATCCGCAGGGAACAGCCATACTTTTGAAACTTATCTTGCTGTATTTCATGTTAAAGAACTCAAAGAGGGTATTTATCGCTATCTGCCATTAGAACATGCCCTGGTTTTTGAATTTTCTGTGTCTAATTTATCTGAAAAAATGGTTGAGTTAGGCAGGAATTATCACTATGTAGGAAAATCAGCTGTCACCTTTATCTGGACGACTATTCCTTATCGTATGGAATGGCGTTATATGGAGTCTTCAGCGAGATTAATTGCCATCGATGCTGGTCACGTCTGTCAAAATTTATATTTAGCCTGTGAGGCTATTGGCTGTGGAACTTGTGCCATAGGAGCTTTTGTCCAATCAAAAGCTGATGAACTACTCCAATTGGATGGTAAAGAAGAGTTTGTCTTTTATATGGCTCCCGTTGGGAAACAACTATAAAGTTTTATTATTAATGTAGCTACTTCAAAAGATATTTCAGTTATTAGTAAAACTAATAGGTCAAAAAGAAAGATCTAGGCAATTGCTGTACATTTGCTTGCAAGTGAAAACGTGATATCCATATTTATGGTACACGCCATCAACTGGCCAAATCTCAATTTCCTTGCGGAATGAAATATATAGTGTATGGCGGACCCCTTGTAATAATAGTACACTTATCATATAATTTCAATTGATACAGATAATCTTAACACATACTTTGCTTTTCTCCCCTGTATCACATAAAAATACAGGAGGTTTATAATGCAAAGAATTATTGAAGACTATTTGCCTTTTGGCGAATATCGAACTTATTATCGCATCGTTGGCGAAATCAACAACAATAAGAAACCGTTAGTCTTGTTGCATGGTGGTCCAGGCTCAACTCATAATTATTTTGAAATTTTTGACTGTTTGGCTGAAGACGGCAGAGCAATAGTCATGTACGATCAAATTGGTTGTGGGAATTCGTCCATACCTGATAAACCAGAATTATGGACTGCACGTACTTGGCTTGATGAACTAATTGCCATACGCGACCATTTGCAACTAACAAACATTCATCTTTTAGGTCAGTCTTGGGGTGGAATGTTAGCCATTCAGTATATGTGTGATGAAAATCCTAAAGGTATAGCTAGCATTATTCTCGCCTCTACTCTCCCTTCATCTTCCATGTGGGAACGAGAAGGAAGGCGTCTTATTCGCTTGATGCCAGAGGAAGAACAAAATGCCTTGATTGAAGCTGAAAAGACTGGCAACTATGAAGATCCACATTATTTAGAAGCGATTGATTCTTATATGTCTCGCTACTGTTTTGACCTTAGTTCAATTACCCTGCCAGAATGTTTTACCAGAAAAAAGAACTTCGGGACACAATCTTATGAGACAGCATGGGGACCCAGTGAATATAAACCAACAGGCACATTAAAAGATTTTGAATACCGTGATAAGTTGCATAGTATCAACGTTCCCACTTTAATTACCTCGGGCATTGGTGACGAATCAACACCTTTAATTAATAAGTTAATGTTTGACAGTATTCCAAATGCTAGATGGGAATTATTTGCTCATAGTCAGCACATGTCGTTTCTTCAAGAAGAAGAAAAATATATAAAAATAATTAGGGACTGGCTAAATGAAAACGATTGAGAACGATTGAAAAGACAAAAATTAATTTAATTGTAATGCGGTATTTATTATAATAAGTGCCGCATTTTTAAAATAATGTGAACTCTAAGCAGTTCATCTGTACAATCGTCCGTTAAAATGTTTAATATTTCCCTAACTTTAGAAATACGATACCTGACAGTGTTGGTGTGGATATTCATGACAATTGCAGTATCTTTGTAGCTGCAATTAGTGTCTAAAAAGGTTTCAAGTGTTTCAAGAATACTGTCTGCATCACTACCTAGCAATTGATTAAATTTTGTTAATTCATTGTAACAAATCTGTTTTATTTGTCCCATAGTACTAGCTGATAATAGGGAATATATTCCCAATTCTCCATAATAATAAATATTTCCAGGGAATGATATTTTTTGTCCTAATTTGATGGCTTCATTTGCTTGTGATAAACTGTCCCGCAACATAATAAGTGAATCTTGTTTCATCCCAACGCCGATGTAGATTTCTGAAATATGTTGCCAAGATTTCAAAGTTTTCCGAAGGCTATCTAAAGTTTTATTCAGTAGTTCTCTATTTTGATCTTCTAATAAATGATTATAAAGCTGAGCAAAGACAGCTAATCCATCTTCTATTGCCATAACAAATACAGTTTTATAACAATCACTTAAGCTTAGTTCTATCATGCGCGTAAGTGTTCCTTTTATATTCGAATAGTTCGAATTTTTTAAGAATAGTTTTCCATATCCTTCGCATGCAACTAGTTCAATTATTATTGCTTGATGCTGAGCATTAATCTCGATACCACAATTCGCGGCTTTAATTATTAACTGATTTTCCGATATTGTAGCGTTACTAAATAAAGTACCATAAAAATCAGATAGCTCAGCTTCTTTTATTCGGGAATTATCGATGCTTTTGAGCTCTACCAAAGCTAACGAACGGCTTGCTTGGAATAAAGCTGTTTTTATAAATTGGGCATTAATGTTTGTATCGAAACTATCACTAATTAGCACAAAATAATACAAAAAATTAAAGAATTTCGTACGACAAAGAGTGCACAAATAACATTTATAATCTATTGTTATTTTTTTATAGACCAATTTTTCTGCTGAATCATTAAATAATATTGTTGTCATTTCAGAAAACAAAGTTAGTATCTCAGGATTTCTCAATAGAAAATGATTCTCGCTAACAAAATAATTGCACATTACAAATCCGTATCTGTCAAGAACGATTACATCTTGTTGAGTAATCTTTGCTAGCGTTGCAACGATCATATCAAATGATGCTTCGGATAATAACATTATGCTTGAGAACTCCTCTATTAACCGAGAATAATTGGACCAATCAAAATCATGGTTGAAAATGGCCGAATAAATTTCTAAAGCTATCGTTGAGTATGCAACGCTCTTATCAACAGAGATAATGGGCATTTTTAATTCATTTGAAAGTTTAAAAGCTGTGGAGGATAAGTTTAGATTGGTACCGACATCATAGTAGAATAATAATGCAGATATTCCGTAATTTGCTGACTCCTCTATAAAAGCTATAACCTTATTGTCATTGCCAAGGTCAATTTGACCATGAGGAATGATGACTAATTCACTTCCCATTAATAGGCTAGGGTCTGGATTTTCATCAATAAAAAAGGTAATACTGCGTATAGGGTTACTTAAACCCTCATTATCATTTTCCAGTTTTACACCGTAATTCTGAAGAAGTTGTATTGCATCCCGAACAGTTAATAGTGTTTCCATACGTAAATATACCTAATGATATATACTCGCAGCTAATTATTATTTTAGCACAATTAATAGGTAGAAAAAGGGATGCACACCTCTCTTAGTATAAAATAAATCGATTAGTGATTCAATGTTAGCAATGGACAAAAATCGTAAAAATAAATGTACGCAAATAACATATATATCGCTTCTTGTTGCGAATATTATCATATTAAGAGCATACATTATTAACAAAATGACAAAATGTATGGTGACAAGGAGACCTGCTATTAATAGACAAGAGTCACTACAAGACAAAACAGAATTGATAGTAGGTTGATCGCCTGAAAAAGGCAAAATGCAACTTGAAAATAGAATATTGGACGAAAACAACAAACGAAAAGCGCCTCATAGATGTAGTAAAACACAAACTCTAGTCTCCATAAGAAACTAATAAAGAGCTAGTCAGTAATGACCAGTTACTTCAATACCAATACAAACTTCTTCTTGCTACGGTAGGCGTACAGCCAAGATGATCAAGAATTTTTCTAAGTTCTCTCTGGAATTGCAGAAACGTAGCGACTTGTCCACATTATTTC
>JAAZGH010000095.1 GCA_012511325.1 Clostridiales bacterium
GATCATAGTTGTGGAAGAACAGCTGAAGAGGCTGGGCGCGGCGGCTAAACCCAGATTACATGTACTGAACAAGGTCGATCAGGCACAAGATGATGA
Source organism: Clostridiales bacterium (assembly GCA_012511325.1). Taxonomy (GTDB): domain Bacteria; phylum Bacillota; class Clostridia; order Saccharofermentanales; family DTU023; genus UBA1046. Next base: position 97 of record JAAZGH010000095.1, read on the forward strand.
ATGGAAACTTCTCCTGCACCAAAAAACCGATGCATACCATAAAACTATTGCCGTCTCAGCACTACAGGGCTGCGGATTGTCTGAGGTAAGGACTGCCCTCTGTGAATTGGCCGCGCGTACAACTCTGTCCTTTTCAATCCTGATCCCCTATGAGGAGGCCGGCCTGGTTAACCATATTCAAACTAACGGCATTATCTCCGAGCTTTCTTATCTGGAACAGGGCATTGAGCTCAAGGGCAGAATAGCCCGCTCTCTGTCTGGTCCTCTGCAAGCATATCTATAAAGCGAATTTTTCTGATCAAAGATAGGCGGGCGAACAGCAGTTATTAACCGGTTATGCCTGTTCTGCAGCAGTCTGTCTTTGCAAATACCAGTTGCGGAGAGCATCTGTCAATTCATTGACATCGGCAAACTCAAGTGGATCTAAAGGCTGACCGTATTCAATCGTGACTTGCTTGCGACGGAATTTTTTCCAGTCAAAGGGATGTGGAACAGACATATGACGGGAGAACACTTCATAGCCGCCGTGTATATATACGGGAACCGTGGGGATCGAGGATTTCGTACTGATATAGGCTGCACCGTTCTGCAATTCTCCCAGTTTGCCGTCGTAAGTTCTGGTGCCCTCCGGATGAATCAATAGGATATAGCCTTGGTCGGCGGCCTTTTTTGCCATGATCAGACCGCGCACCGGATTGCCGTAGCGATTGATGGGGATCGCCCTGCCGACGCGCATCATAATCTGGCCGAACAGTCCGTAATCAGTTTTAAGGTCGGAGCCGGCAATAGCGGCAAAGATTTTTTGCTGTTTTTTGGGCAATCCGGCGCAGATCCACATGCCATCAACCAGTGTTTCATGATTGGAAGCGATGACATAGGGTGGTTCCGGCAGGTTTTCTTGTCCGGTGACCCGAAAGCGGATGAGCATTCTGGTCAGCAGCATACCTAATTTAAAGAGGAAATTCCCCAGATATCCTCTGTGCGGCATTTCTATAGTATGTCCCGCCCGTTGACCTTTACTATTGTCCGTCTTAGTCTGACTCTGGCTCATATTATTCTCCCTGCACTAAGCGCCGATCCCGAAAAAAATTCTTTAATAACAAACTGCATTCTTCCGCCAGTACCTGGCCTGTAATTAGAACCTGATGATTTGACGGCAGCTCAAAAACATTTGAGACTGAACCCGCCATTCCGCCCTTAGGGTCTGCCGCGCCAAAGACCAGCCTGCGGATTCGCGACTGGATAATCGCTCCTGAGCACATCAGGCAGGGCTCCAGCGTAACATATAAGTCGCAACCGTCCAATCGCCAGCTGGGCCTGGACTGTCCTGCGGCGCGTAAGGCGAGCAGTTCAGCGTGAGCTGTGGCATCATTTGTCGTTTCTCGTCGATTGCACTCGGCCGCGATGATCTTGTCAGAGTCCACAATAACACAGCCTACAGGCACTTCGCCAAGCGAAGCGGCCTGTTCAGCCAGCTTTAACGCTTCGCGCATATAGTGCGTATCCCGTGCGGCGTCAAAACCGGGACTGACATTGTCCGTGGAGATCAAGAGCCTGTTCCTTTCTTGCTAACTATGATGATTACAATTATAATAACATGACGAAATATCAAAACAAGGTGGTAAATATGGCTCAGAAAGAAGGTCGTTGTGTCAACTGCGGCTCACTGCTGATTCTGGATACCAAGATGGAAAAAGGGCAATGCCTCTTTTGCGGCGCGGTATTTTTAAACGAAGACGCTTTTGCTGCAATGCAGCTTCCTGTAGATTACGAATTTCCTAACGAGGAGCAACCGGAGTATACAGGACCTTCATTGGTAGTACAGCCGGTGCGCGATGCGGTTTTTGCGCCTCAGGTAACTCAGCGCAAAGTCAAGGGTAAAAAAGTCGATGAATTTGTACCGCCGCAGCTGGATATTCCTGATTTCAAAATGCCGGTGAAGAACAGGATCCTGATAACCTCGGTTATTGCCGGACTGCTGGTTGTATTTCTGGCCGTAGCATTTTTCCTATCCTTGAAGCGCGACGGCGAGCGAACCGAAATTAAAGAGCGCTTTGTGGCGGATTTGGAGCATGAGCTCAGTGGCATTGCGATTGAGCAGATGAGAAGTGATTCGGTAATTGTGGTGCTTAAAAAGAGTGTTAACGAGCAGCAGGCGGCTGAAATATTTCTTAACTATGCCAAAGCCAGGGCTGAGGTCATTGGTCATGACGAAAATGATTTTTCGGCCAGCGCCAATTCCATCACGATGCGCATTGCTACACCGAAGGGCGGTTTTCTGATTGCTGAGCCGGAGGAGCCGGCGGATTTGGTACCGGGCAGAGCTATGACAAAATTGGATTAGCGCAGAAATAATATTCTAATTACTGAGTTTAATAACAGATTTCGCCTATTTTAGTAATAAGACTGAAATCTGTTATTTTTTTATTTACATTTGAGATTTAGATTTGTCATTTATACGGTTTATTCTGTAGTCGTATTAATAGAGGATTTGAATTTTCCTTTTTCATACTTTTCTCCTCCAATGCGACAAATCCGAGAGTGGTGCCTCGGATTTGTTTCTTTTTGCGCTACTTAGTTTCCGTGTCGGCTTCACCATGTTTGACGAAGAGCATGGAGATTAAGGCCAGGATAAAGGCCACCGAAGAAAAGACAAAGAGTAGAGAATAATTAGCCGTCAAATCGCGGATGGCGCCGAAAGTGATGGGAGCCAGGATGGCTGCCGAGAACGAGAAGAAATAGTAATAGCCGGTAAAGCTGCCTACTTTATCCTTGCTTGCCAGCTCAACTACCATGGGCAGAGAGTTGATATTGATGCAGGCCCAGAATATGCCGCCCACTGCCAGCAAGATCATGATTATCAGCTTGTTTTCCATGAAAAGCACCGGTATGAAAGCCAGGGTGATCCCGGTCAGACCGATCAGGATGGTACGTTTGCGCCCCAGCTTGCTGCCCAGCAGACCGGCGGGTATAGCAAAGGCTACGAAAGTTAGAGAGAAAGCGGTCAGCATTGTTGCTCCTTCACCTTGGGACAGTCGCAGAACATTGACTGCGTACAGTGTGAAAAATGTTTCTATCGCATTGTAAGCGCAGAACCAAAAAAAGATAGCGAAGAGCATGAATAGCAATGAGCGCAGTTCGCCGGGAGACAGGGCGAAGAATTCCTGTTTCAGCTTTCCCCAGCGGGAGAGCTTTGAACTGCCCGCGGCCATCTCCACTCTCTGGCGGCGCTGTTCCTCAATCTGCTTGCGGCGCTCCTTTTGCCATGTCTCCATAAGCGCCGGGTCTTGTTTGGCTCCGCGGGGCAGCGAGGAGGGCTCGCGGACGAAGAAGAGCAGCATGAGCAGGGAAATCAGCATAGTAACAGTTCCCATTAGGAAAGCGGCTTCATTGGTGGGATCGAGCTGGCTGAGCTTGCCGCCGAAGAAAAAAGCGATAATGCTGCCCAGACCGCCCATCAGATTGATGACACCGTTGGCCTTGCTGCGCAAAGGGCGAGGCGTGACATCAGGCATCAGAGCGATCACAGGTGAGCGCCAGAGTGACATGACAAAGTTGAAGCCGATCAGAACAGCCATCATGGCAGCCAGAGTATACATCTGAGGTATGATGGCAAATAGGACAGCGCAGATAGGCAGTCCGACCATGATCCAGGGCATCCGATGTCCAAATCTCGTGTGAGTGCGGTCGCTGAGTATGCCGACAACCGGCTGGAAAATGATACCGAAGAAATTGTCGATAGTCATAATAGTGCCGATTACAGTTGTCGATAGCGCAAAGCGCTCTTCCAGCATTGTCGGCACATAAGCATTGTAAAGGCTCCAGGCAAGAGAACTGGCAAGAAAGCCGAAGCCGATCAGAAATGTTTTACGATAATCGAGTTTCATACTTCCACCTCAAATTCCGACGGCCGCGGCCTTGAGCCTGACAGCGGTCAATTTTTTAGCAAAAGCTCTTGGGATTGTTTTTCTATATGCTATTATAGCTTTACTTCCTGTCTTTAAGCTAAAATCGGTGTAATAATCATTTAAAAGCAAATTAAAGGCCAAAATCAGCGAATAACAGAGGAAAGTCAGATGGCTGAGCTAAGCAAATTAATTGAACTATCTGTTGAAGATTTAGAAGGCAATCTGGGCAGTACCAGATTGCAGCAATTTGTTGCGGAATCGGAAGAAGATTTTGCCGGGCAGGTGAAAGCTGTGGCCGATCGTGTAATCGAAAAAGAGCAGGTCAGAGTCTTTTTTATTTCCGGACCGACATCTTCCGGCAAGACGACCTTTTCCACCCATTTTACTAAGTTGCTAAGTGCCGCCGGCCGCAAAACTTATCTGCTGTCAATGGACGATTATTATAAAACGGAAGATGTCAGCTATGATGAGGATGGCAGACCGGATTTGGAAAGCATTGAGACTTTGGATATGGACTTGATGCTGGAAGATATTCTCAAGTTTGATCGTGGTCAGGAAGTTGTGCTGCCTACTTTCCTATTCAAAACCAGAGAGCGTGTCTTTGAGCCGGAAAAGGTCATCCGCCCGGAAGCGGGGGATGTACTGGTGATCGAGGGCTTGCATGGCTTGTCTACGGAGATTATCAACCATCTGCCGCCGGAAAAGTCGCTGGGCCTTTTTATTATGCCGCATGGCAGGGTTCATTCCGATGCCAGGATGCTTTCCGGTTCGGATATCCGCATGTTGCGCAGGATCAGCCGCGATGTCAGGCAGCGGGGTTCGTCGGCGCTGGCTACAATTGATTACTGGCCGATGATTGATCGCGCCGAGCAGGACTTTATTCCCGGCTATCTGGCAGCAGCTGATTACTATATTAATACTATATTGCCCTACGAATTCATGGTGACGGCTACTTTGGCCCGCGATCAGATCCATGCCTCTTTAGACGGGTTGCTCAAAGGAACTTTGCCGCCGTCTAAGAATACGATTAATCCCGCGGGCTGGTCCGATCTGCCCAGAGCTGTGAAGAAAGCCGTACAACTTGCAGAAGCTTGCGCTAATTTGCCGTCTGTCAATCCGAATGTAGTTCCGGCTGATTCTATATTGCAGGAGTTTATCTGAGTTCAGCCGTTTGGCGACTGAACATATAGGAAAGTATAATCAGTCCGGCTGACCGTTGATCCAGGCTATGAGAAAGTAAAACTTGCTCAGTTGGCCGGGTACCGGGTTGAATGAAAAGAAAGTAACTTCAGTTACTCATTAATTAGGGCAGAAAGGCCACAATAGTTTTGAATCTGATATTTGTTTTTGGATCGGAAGTTGAAATTGACTTAAGTACGAAAAGTTGAAAATACTTGAGTGCGCAAAGTTGAAATAAATTCATTTAAGGAAGGAATGATAATAATGACCAAAGCAATTACGAAACAAAACTTTGAAACGGAGATACTGAACAGCGACAAATTGACCCTGGTGGACTTCTGGGCCGCCTGGTGCGGGCCTTGCCGTCTGGTCGTTCCGGCTGTAGAAAAACTGGCTGAGCATTATCATGGACGTCTGAATGTCGGCATGGTCAATGTTGATGAGGAACAGGAACTGGCCGCCCGTTATCATGTGATGAGTATTCCTACATTAATTTTCTTCAAGGATGGCGAAATTATCGACAGACAAGTAGGAGCCAAATCTTTTGATGAACTTGTACGTCTGGTGGATAAATTTTTGTAATTAAAGGAGCAGATTCTTGACTAGTAATGACAGCAATGCCGTCACCGGTGATTTAAGTCGTAACATTATTTCGGAACTGAAACGGAACGGCTTGATTCTGATGACCGGAGCTGAGCAACGAGCATTGGATAAGGCCTGGACTGAGAGTACAGGCCTTTTGCTTTCCGTTCTGATGGAGCAGGCTGCTTCTGCTGTGACAACGGTGGTGCTGACTTTGCTGAGTGCATGGTCATCAAATTCCGCTGACTATGGCAGCCCGGCAGTCGATGCATTGGGATCTGATGAGACAAGATCTGCCGGGGAGATTTCTGAGTTAATTGTTAATCCGGATCGGGGAAAATGGATTTTAGTTCTGGCGGGAGCGGGTCAAAACGGCGGAGATGCCTGGGCGACAGCCCGTCAACTTTTGGCTTATGATCTGGCTGTGTCGGTGGTTGATCTGTCCGGGGGCAGAGTTTTGCCTGTGGAAGCCGCAGCCAACAGGCAGGCCTACCTAAACCTGGACGGAGTTGTTCTGACCGCGGATGATCTGGCTGAAATGGAGACGTTTCCTGACATTATTATCGACGGTATTTTTGGTACAGGCTTTCAAAATCGGCCTCTGGCTGCGGCGTTGGATGATCTTCTGGCAGAGATCAACCGTCTGGGCGAGAAGGCTGAGGCGGTGGTGGCGATCGATATTCCCAGCGGAGTTAATGCCGATACCGGAGAAGCTATTACAAATGCTATCATTGCGGACTATACTGTCAGTTTCGGTCGGCCCAAAGTGGGTTTGTTTTCCGCGCCAGGTTGCCTTTTTGCCGGCGAGGTGATTTCCGCCCCTATCAGCATGCCCTCTGCATGGCAAGAGCGAAAACTTGAGCAATCATTGGGGAAAGAGCGGATCATCCACCTGGCCGTAACAGGGGAGTGGCTTAGTCCCAGACAGATTGAGCGCTGTGCCGCCGGGCATAAAGGCAACTTTGGCCGGGGGCTCATCTTAGGTGGCAGTCCGGGGGTTCCGGGAGCAGTAATATTGGCTGCCAGGGGGATGATGGCGGCCGGCAGCGGCTATACTTATGTGCAGACTGTACCGGAGATTCTGCCGTTGCTGGCAGACGCTCTGCCCTCTGCCTTGATCTCGGAGGTAGGGACAGTCGCCGAATTATTGCAGCTGACTGAGCAGGTGCAGGCAGTGGCTTGCGGGCCGGGAGCGGGCGAGAGTGATTGGCTGCGGTTTTTGCCGGATTTAATTGAGTCTGCACCACAATTGGTTCTTGATGCCGATGCGCTGAATTATTTGGCGGGTTTGTCAGATTGGGAGACTTTGACTGCCCGGCGAGCAGAGGCAGGACTTTCTCCCGCTATATTGACCCCGCATCCGCTGGAGCTATTACGTTTAGCGCCGGATCTGGAAGAAATGCTTAAATTAGATCGGGCCGGCGCAGCGTTGGCTCTGGCAAACAGATCTCAGAGCATTGTGATCCTAAAAGGATTAGCGACTGTGACAGCATTGCCCTCGGGGGTCTGTCTTTATAATACCAGTGGCAATAATGGTCTGGCTAAGGCCGGATCCGGCGATGTGTTGACAGGGATGATGTGTTCTTTTCTGGCCCAGGGTTATAAGGCGGAAATTGCCGCCCCCGCTGCCGTATATCTGCACGGGCTGGCGGCGGATCTGGCATTACAGAAACTTGGCACAGCCAGAAGCATCACTCCTGAGCTGATTTTAGATTATCTGCCACAGTCATTTATTCAGGTGGACTGGTAAGAAGCGTGATTTTACAGCTATAATAGATTAAATCGCTTACTGCGGCATATTCAACCGAGTGTGCCGGCGGAGGTTGGGGAGTGCCATCTAATATAGTCCAGTCAATCAAAGACTTTTTCTCCAGCGTCTGGGAAATTATCTCGGATGGTCTATTGCTCTTTGGCGGACCTGTTGATACTTTCCTGGCGATAGTTGATATTCTTGCTACGACTCTGGTTATTTATTATTTACTGAAGCTGATGCGCGAGACCAGGGCTTGGCAATTGCTCAAAGGTATTTTGCTGATCTTTGCTTTTGCGATCTTTGCCGGTATTATCGGGCTGGATACTATCGGTTTTCTTCTGAACAGAACTATTTCTCTCTTTGCCATTGCTTTTGTTGTTATCTTCCAGCCTGAACTGAGGAGGGCTTTGGAAACTTTTGGGCGCAGCAGCTTTAATGTAATCGCTTCCACATTTTCGGTAGAGGGGCGCCCGGATTCAATCCATCAACTTATAGAAGCAATTGTTACCGCCTGTGAGCAGATGAGCAAGGAGCGAACAGGCGCCTTAATTATTATTGAGCGCACTACCAAGCTGAGAGAACTTCAGGAGCAAGAAAATGCAGTATTGCTTGATGCTCAGGTTACGAGCTCTCTGCTGCAGCAGATTTTCTATACCGGTTCGCCGCTGCACGATGGCGCAGTGTTGGTGAGACACGGAAGAGTAGCGGCAGCGCGTGTGCATGTTCCTTTGACAGATAATTATCATCTGCGCCGCGATTTTGGTACCAGACACAGAGCCGCAGTAGGTGCCAGTGAGATGGGTGATGCGATTTCTGTCGTTGTGTCTGAAGAGAGGGGAACGATTTCCCTTGGCATAGGCGGCAGGCTGTATGTCCTCAGCAGTGCCGATGCCCTGCGCAATCGACTGCATCGCCTGTTGAGCTTTGAGCCGGAGGAAAAGAGGACGGGATTGGGGCGCCTGCTCGGTCTGCGACAGAAAAAAAGTGAAAAGTTCGAACAGACCGAGAGTGAAAAATTCAGCGCTGCGGATTTGGTGTCGGAAACTGTTGCGGAACATGCGGCAGAATCTGCAGCCGACGCTGCTGACTCCAGAGTTGCAGCATTGTCGGAACAGACAAATGCTGTAGCTGCTTCTTTTTCTGAGCGTTTTCAGGTGCCTGCCGACAGCGGCTCACGCTTAAGCAAAAAGAGAAAAATCGGTTTTGACCGCCGCAAAAAGCGAAAGTTCTCCATCAAAAAGCATCAGGTATTGCTGGCTGTCGTTTCGCTCTTGATCGGATTCTCGATCTGGTTCTATGTGCAGATGACGGTCAATCCGATTAAGACCAGAGATTTCAATGTCCAGTTGCAATATCGCGGCGAGGAGATTGCCGCCGACAATGGCTATGGTATTCAGAGCTTTCCTTTAGTGACAGTCCAGGTCAGACTCAAAGGGCGCGACCGCATCTTGCAGGATTTGTCAGCGAATGATATTGTAGCTTTTGTTGATTTAGGGCAAATCTCCGAGCCGGGTATCCAGAGTCTGCCCGTTCAGATTGATGCGGATACCGTGTTTTCTACTTATACAGAACAGTTATTGCCCGGGCGTATTACAGTTAATGTGTTCTCTGAGGATAATCCCTAAAATCAACCTATGGAGGATTTATGACTAGATTGTTCGGAACGGACGGGGTTCGTGGTGTGGCCAATTGGGATCTGACTCCTGATCTGGCCTATAAAATTGGTTGGGCCAGCGCTAATATCCTGGCGGGTAAAAATTTGCATAGACCGGTTTTTCTGGTCGGGAGGGATACCAGAATTTCCGGTACGATGTTGGAAGCTGCTCTGGTGGCAGGCCTGACCTCGGCAGGAGCTGATGTATATTTGGCCGGGGTCATTCCTACGCCGGGGATTGCCTACCTGACGCGCAAGCATGGCTATGATGCAGGAGTGGTAATTTCCGCCTCGCATAATCCCTATGAACATAATGGCATTAAACTCTTTTCCGGCAATGGCTATAAGCTGTCGGACGAGATTGAAGACCGGATTGAAGCCCTGGTCAAATCATATGATGAATCAAGTCGGGACTGGCCAATCGGTGATAAGATAGGCCACTGTTATGAACTGGCTGATGCCGCCCAAGAATATGCTGAACATCTGATTGATTGCGTAGGTGTTGATTTGTCCGGCTTTAAGATTGCCGTGGACTGCGCCAATGGCGCCAGTGTCCCGATCGCTCCTAAATTATTCGCAGATTTGGGTGCTGAAGTGATCCCAATCGGTATTGAACCTGATGGCCTTAACATCAATCGGGGTTGCGGTTCGACGGATCTGGCTAAGCTGGTAAGTGTTGTCCGCAGCGAGAATTGTGATCTGGGGCTTGCTTTTGATGGCGATGCTGACCGGATGCTGGCGGTTGACGAAAAAGGAGAAACTGTTGACGGCGATATTATTATGTCTATTATTGCCAGCGATATGAAAAGGCAGGGCAAGCTAGCCCGGAATACTTTGGTTGCGACCGTTATGAGCAATCTCGGCCTGCTCTATATGGGCAAAAATAATGGCATCGAGATTGTCCGCACCCAGGTCGGTGATCGCTATGTACTGGAAGAGATGCTCCGTTCCGGGTATCTGATCGGCGGTGAGCAATCAGGCCATCTGATTCTTCTGGAGCATACAACTACAGGTGATGGCATGTTGAGCGCGCTGTGTCTGCTGCAGGCATTACAGAATTCTGACCAAAGCCTTGGCGCCGCTCGCCGGATCATGAAAGTTTTCCCGCAGGTATTGGTTAATGTCCAAGTGACGAATGAAAATTAAAGCAGATCATTACTTGATGAGGATGTTCTCAGTGCCATCAAGCGGATCGAAACAGAGCTGGGTGAGAGGGGACGCATTTTTGTCCGCGCTTCCAGGACTGAAGCCAAGATCAGAGTCATGGTCGAAGGCGAATTCCTGGAGGATATCCAACAAAAAGCTGATGAGGTGGCCAATTTGGTTCGCAGTCGGTACGGGGCCTGATCGTGAAACAGAAGAAAGCAGCGCAAATTATTCTATGGCTGCTTTTGGTCAGCGCTGTCTTGCTGATTCTGTCTCATTTTGATGTCTTGGATCGACCGCTTACTTTGCCGCCGGATCCGGAGAAACTAATCCTGGCGGGCCAGCAAGAGTCTGCTTCTGAAGTGTCAATCCCGGCAGATAGTGAGCCGAGTACCGGCGCTGAAGTCGATGCCGATCACATCCCGGAGCCAACGGCAATTGAACAGGTAGATTCAACAGTGGACAAGACCCTGCAGAAATTGGTCTTCAGTGACAATGATCCTGACTTGCTTACCACTGATGGTTCAAAACTCCGAATCTGGCCGGAAAAATCGAGTGTGCCACAGGTAAGCTCTTCTGAGACGGCGGTTCTCGCCCGAGCTACCGAAGATAAGCCTCTGGCAGGAACTTTTATTATTTTGGATCCCGGGCACGGCGGCTCGGATCTTGGAGTTAGCTGGCAAGATGAAGATGGAAGTGAGGTTCTGCTGGAGAAGACGCTCAATCTGGAAATTGCGATCAAAGTCCAAGAGGCATTGACCCGTCTCGGCGCTGAGGTCAAAATGACGCGTTCAACCGATGAAAAGCATTCTTACTTTTACGTCATGGCCTATACGGCGGATCTGCTGTTGCAGCGTTATGCCGCCGATATCAGGCAAGTCGGTTACGATCCGGAGCCGCTGGAGCCTTTGCGCTTGCTGATGCAGGATATTATCAGAATCAATTCCGGGCTGCAGGATTCAGGCGGCCGCGGCATCTTCGGCTCTATCGGCACTCCGCCGAATCTCAAGCTGATCTACGATATTCAGGGTGAGTATAAAGATACCGTCTTTATCTCTCTGCATCTGGAAGTATCTGAGCAGGAGGAGGATAAAGGCGTTCGCGTACGCTATATGAGCAAAGAATATGTGCATGATATGAACAATAGTTATGCAGCCGGTACAGATGCCCTGGATCATGCGCCCAATTACAGTGGTTATAATAGCGCCAGGCGCGAGAGCCTGGCCACCTTGCTGGAAAGCAGGCTCACCACGCTGGATCCGCGTCTGAAGTCAAATCTAAAGGCGGTATTTGAAGACGATTTAGTTGTATTACGTCTTAACAATGTGACATCAGCACAACTTACCTGTGGTTTTCTTTCCAATGCTGATGATCGGGCGCGCTTGACCAGCCAGGAGGGCCAGAGCCTAATCGCCCGCGGCATTGCCGAAGCTTTGCTGCAATATTTTACCGCCAATCCCTAAGATATTACAGAGCAATAATAAAAAAGTTGTCCCACAGATATTCAAATTCCGTGAGACAACTCCAGCTTGTTATTATTCGTCAGATTAGGCGTCAGTATAGGGTAATAATGCGACCTGCCGGGCTCTTTTGATAGCTGTGGTCACATGACGCTGATGGCCGGCGCAAGTGCCGGTCATTCTCCGGGGCAGGATCTTGCCGTTTTCGGAAATCAATTTACTCAGACGATTCAAGTCCTTGTAATCTACATGATCTACATGCTCCGCGCAGAAGATACAAACCTTTCTTCTGCTGCGGCGTGGTCTGCCTCTGCGAAAATCGCGAGCTGTGCGATTGTTTTTTTCTTCCATTTCTTAATAAACTCCTTATGCAATATCATTACATATCGAAGGGCAAAGAAGTTGCATCTTCACTATCGCCGGGGAAGAAATCGTCTTCTGAAGGTTCCGGTTTTTTCCAGGATCTCGCTTCAGCTTGGTCAATCTTTTTATCTTCCTCATAGTAGCTGCCACTGTCACGCTTGGAATCCGCAAAATAGACTTCCTCAGCTATAACCTCGGTTACATAACGTTTTTGACCGCTCTGGTCTTCATAGCTACGTGGCTGGATAGATCCGACCACCAGCATTCTTTGTCCTTTGCTGAAATATTTACTGACAAAATCAGCTTGCTGTCTCCAGACGACAATCGGGATAAAATCCGTCAACCTATCACCGTCACGGTTTCTGTAATTTCTGTCCACCGCCAGAGTAAAGGTGCAGACGGAGACATTATTTGATGTCATCCTCAGCTCCGGATCTCTGGTCAGTCTTCCCATCAATATGGCTTTGTTCATGATTATGTCCTTTCTGCTAACTTCTGGCCTTCGTACAGCACTGTCAGGTAGCGCAGTAC
>JAAZGH010000096.1 GCA_012511325.1 Clostridiales bacterium
AGGGACTGGAACAAGTCTTTATCGGAGGAGCACTTTTGGTACCGGATGATATGCTTTAAGACCAAAAAAGATGTCAGAATGAATTCAAATGAATTCAGTATTTGATTAAGTTTATTATTTGAAAAAATAATTCTAATTAATATAAGGAGGATGGGCACAAAACGCCCGACACAACATGAGCAAACGTGGCATGAATGAAAGAATCCAAAAACTGCGGGAGGAATCTGTTTCGACGCAGCCTGTAATCTCGATTGAGAGAGCCTTAATCGAAACTGATGTTTACAAAAAATATCAGGGGCAGGTATCCGTTCCCGTACTGCGCGCACTTTTCTTCAAAGAACTGATGGAGAACAAAGAGCTTTATATCGGAGACGGTGAGCTGATCGTCGGCGAGAAAGGTGAGCATCCGCAAGCCGCCCCTACCTTCCCCGAGCTGAGCTGCCACTCTCTGGAAGATATGAGAGTCAAGGATCAGCGGGATCTGATCTCATTTAAGGTCAAAGACGAATATTTCGATATTCAGGAAAAGACCATTCTGCCTTTCTGGGAGAATCGTTCTACCAGAACCAAAATTCTGTCCCTGATGACAGATGAATGGAAAGACGCCTACGGAGCAGGTATTTTTACCGAGTTCATGGAGCAAAGAGGACCGGGGCATACAGTCGGTTCGGACGATATTTATGCCAGAGGCTTCAATGACAGGATTGCCCAGATCAATAAGGAGCTGGACAATCTGGACTATGCCAATGATATGGACGCTCCCGATAAGGCTGAGCAGCTGAAAGCCATGAGAATCGCTTCGGAAGCCATTATTTCGCTGGGACGCCGTTACAGCGAATATGCCACCGAGCTGGCGGAGCAGGAAACCGATCCGCAGCGCAAGGCCGAGCTCCTGCAAATCGCCGAAAACTGCAGAGTTGTCCCGGCCGAAAAGCCCCGCACTTTCTGGCAGGCACTGCAGATGTACTGGTTTGTCCATCTCGGCGTCACTCTCGAAATCAATCCCTGGGATGCCTTTAGTCCGGGCCGTCTGGACCAGCATCTCTTCCCCTTCTACACCAAAGACGTGGCAGATGGCATACTCGACGATTACAAAGCCAAAGAGCTTCTGCAGTGTCTGTGGGTGAAATTCAATAACCAGCCCGCCCCGCCCAAGGTAGGCATTACACTGAAAGAAAGCAGCACTTATACCGACTTTGCCAATATCAATACCGGCGGCATCACTCCCGAAGGCCGCGATGGCGTCAATGATGTCAGCTATCTGATCCTCGACACAATGGACGAGATGCGTCTCCTGCAGCCCAGCTCCAATGTTCAGATCAGCAGAAAAACACCTGACCGTTTCCTGCACCGCGCCTGCGAGATTTCCCGCCAGGGCTGGGGCCAACCGGCATTCTATAATACCGAAGCTATCATTCAGGAATTGCTGAACGCCGGGAAGACCTTGGCTGATGCCCGCATGGGCGGTTCTTCCGGCTGTGTGGAAACCGGCTGTTTCGGACGGGAGGCTTATATCCTGACCGGTTATTTCAACCTGCCCAAAGTCTTGATGATCACTTTGCATGACGGCTTCGATCCCTATACCGGCAAACAGCTGGGTCTCCATACCGGCACAGCGGACAGCTATAAGAGCTACGAAGATCTGATGGCGGCTTTCACCAAGCAGATTAAGCATTTTGTCGATATCAAACTGGCAGGCTCCAACGTGATCGAATCAATCTTTGCCAATCATATGCCCGTGCCTTTCCTTTCAACCATCACTTATGACTGTATCAGCAAAGGCAAGGATTACAATGCCGGCGGCGCTCGCTATAATACCTGCTATCTCCAGGGTGTGGGCATCGGCTCAGTAACAGATTCACTGGCAGCCCTAAAGTATCATGTCTATGACAATAAGGAATTGACACTGTCGGAATTCCTTAAAATTCTTGACGACAACTTTGAAGGACATGAGGCTTTCCGCTCCAAGCTGCTGCTCGACACGCCCAAATACGGCAATGACGAAGAATACCCTGACAGTATCATGCAGGAAGTCTTCAAGACCTATGCCGGGATTGTCACCGGCAGACCAACCTACAAGGGCGGTCAGTACCGCGTTAATATGCTGCCGACTACCTGCCACGTCTATTTCGGCAGTGTCATTGGCGCTACCCCGGATGGCCGCCTGGCTCACAAGCCGCTGTCGGAAGGTATTTCCCCCGTCCAGGGCGCAGACCATAAGGGACCGACCGCTGTCATCAACTCCGCGGCCAAGATGGATCACTTGCGCACAGGTGGTACACTGCTGAACCAGAAGTTCACGCCATCACTGGTCAAAGGCGAAAACGGACTGCGGATGATGGGCAATGTGGTCAGAACCTACTTTGATAAGGACGGCCATCATATCCAGTTCAACGTTGTCAACAAAGCTACTCTGATCAAAGCACAAAAGGATCCCGAAGAGTACCGCGATCTGATTGTCCGCGTTGCAGGCTATAGTGATTATTTCCGCAATCTGGATCTCGAGCTGCAAAACGAAATCATCAATCGGACCGAGCACGAAAGCTTCTAAGTACTGAGCTCGAACATAATTTGAAAAAGCTGAGCGACTCTCTGACGGGAGTCGTTCGGCTTTTTTATAATAATTTTATTTTGCAACTCTCCGGACAGGAAGAAGATTGTATAATTATCTCGTCGGAAAAAATACGGCAACAGGCTGGCATATCGGGCGACTTGAAAGCGGAAACGCTATAATGGCAATAATTTTGAGAATTTTGATTATTATTTTAGATAGAGATATGTATTGAGGTAATTATGGGCAAAAAAATTGTCGTCGCACTGGGCGGTAATGCCATTTTAACTGACGACCCCACTGCGGCCGGCCAAATCAAAGCGCTCACAAACACGAGCGGGAAACTTATAAAACTGATTGAGGCCGGTTATGAGCTTATTATTACTCACGGCAACGGTCCGCAAGTAGGTAATTTGCTTTTGCAACAAGAGGCGGCCGATTCAAAGTCCAACCCCGCTATGCCTCTTGATACCGTTGTTGCGATGACACAGGGCAGTATCGGCTTTTGGCTGCAAAATACTCTGTACACGACCATGCAAAAAGCCGGTATTGATAAACCCGTTGTCACTATACTTACGCAAGTTCTCGTTTCTGAAGATGACCCGGCTTTTCAGCACCCGACAAAACCGATAGGACCCTTTATCGCCAAGGAGGAGGCTGACAGAAGGGCTGCGGCGTCCGGAGATACCTATGTCGAAGACGCAGGTCGCGGTTATCGCAAGGTAGTTCCTTCGCCGAAACCAATTTCTATTCTGGAAGCTGATACGATAAGGGCCCTGGTAAATAACGGAGTTGTCACCATTTCCGCAGGCGGGGGCGGCATCCCTGTTATCAGACACGGTGCTGCTTACAAAGGCGCAGAAGCGGTTATTGATAAGGATTTTGCCGCGGCAAAACTGGCTGAAATCGCAAAGGCGGATTACTTGCTAATCCTGACCGCTGTCGAGAATGTATATATCAATTTCAACCGGCCTGATCAGGAAAGACTGCAGGAGGTTACTGTCCGGCAGATGAAGCAGTATATTAAAGAAGGTCATTTTGCCGCAGGCAGCATGCTCCCCAAAATAGAAGCCTCCATTTCCTTTGTCGAAAACGTAAAAAACGCTAAAGCGTATATCACCTCATTAGATAATGTGGAAGCCGTTATAAGCGGCGGATCAACTACGATAATTACGAATTAGGTTTGCAAGCCGGGGCTGTTTTTTATTCCCCCTGCTTTAATTTCCCGGCTTAAGAGCGCCCGCACTCTATGATATTGGTCATTGCCCCATATGGGCGCCCTAAATAGTTTTTGCGCAACGAAGACGATCAAATATTAATTCTCAATCTTTGGTTTGGGTCGTCTCTGCCTTTTAGACTTGATCTTTTTCCGGCGGATTCCGTGCCTGGCTTTGCCTTTGTTAAATTTGAGTTTTTCCTTTTTGTCCTCAGCGGTCGTGGCTTGATCGACAGCCGCTTCAATTTTCTGCGCTTTCTGCGCTTCAGACTTCTGCTTGCCCGGATCATAAATCACATCGACCTCAGCAGCTTTCAGTTCGACTACGGCCGGTCCGTCACTGCGCTCAAATCTGACCTGCAAAGTCTCTTTGAGCAAATTGACACTCTCCACATTGCCCGTCTCGCTCTGATATCTGATTTTGCTGTTTTTGCTGGGCAGGTCCCGGGCGGCGCTGACATATGCTTCCTGCTCGTAGTTCAGGCAACAGAGCAAACGTCCGCAGGAACCGGAAATTTTGGCCGGATTCATGGAGAGACTCTGATCTTTTGCCATGCGGATGGAAACCGGTGAGAAACTCTTCAAAAAGGAAGCGCAGCAAAGTTCCCGGCCACAGACACCGAGACCTCCTATCATGCCGGCTTCATCGCGGACGCCGATCTGGCGCAACTCAATTCTGGTATGAAAGATTGCAGCCAGATCGCGAACCAGCTCCCGAAAATCAATCCTGCCGTCAGCAGTGAAATAGAATAAAAGCTTATGCCTGTCAAAGGGATAGTAGGCCGAAATCAGATTCATCTCCAATTCATGGCTTTCCACGCGCTCACAGGCAATCTGCAAAGCTTCTTTCTCGTCTTCGCAATTAGTATCAAACTGGGCTCTGTCGTCCGCCGTTGCCGGCCGCACAATCTTCAAAGGCTGCTCTTGGTAAATTTCCGACGCAATTTGATAAGGCGAAATCATAGTATAGGCAAATGCAGTTCCCTGCTCATCTTCGACAATAACGGCATCGCCCGGCTTCAGATCCAAATCGCCTGCGTCCGCCTGATAATAACGTGACCGGCCGTGCAGTTGTACATTAACTATTCTAATCATCTTTCCCGCTCTCAATTATCTCATCACCCGCTGCCAAAAATTTCAAATGAAGCAGCAGACGTGTAATTGTCAATTCAAAGTTTACATTGCGAGCTAAAGCCTCGCGACTTTCTTCTACAATAGCGCCGGCCTTGGCAAGTCTGTTCCGCAGCTCTCGCTCTGTCCGGCTCCATTCTGAATCTTCCTCTTTCCAGCGCACCAGACCTTGCTCTTTTGCTGTCTGTTCGGCACGCCGCGCCAGATTCCGCTTTTTATCTTCGAGCGCTGTCTTTAGCTGTGACAGCAGATCGCTATTGATAATTTCCGTTTCGGTGCGCCAGAGTATACAGAGCTCATCCCTGATCAGACTTTGCAAAACTGAAAAAATGGTATCTATCCGCTCCTTGCGCTCCAGAAAAAAAGCACTTATGTCAGTAAACAGATCCAGTTCACCGGCCTGATCCAATGACAGATAGATGGCAGCGGTCTCCGATCGCAAGCGGCGGAACCAATCGCCGCTTGCTAATTCCAGAGCCAGGCCGGGCAGACCGGAAGCAAATTTAGCGAAGAATCTGATATCCTCGTCAGTCAAAGGACCACTTTCGTCAGATTTCCGATCTATCAGTTCTTCTCTGATAATCTGCCGGATTTCTTCTTCTGTGCGGGGATCAACTTTCAGATTGATCACGCGCGATATTACTGTCGGCAGCAATCGGGACGGATCACTGCTGGTTAAGATCAGGCGAACATGCGGCAGTGGTTCCTCAAGGGTTTTCAGCAGTACATTCTGTCCTTGTTCATTCAATTCATCAGCATCAATGAGAATAACTCTGCGCTTGCCCAGGCGCGGATAGCGGACTAAGTCTGACAGTTCCGAGCGGACACTTTCGGTCGGAATTATTTTTTTGCCGCTTTCCGCTTCCAGAATGCTGAAATCCAGATGATTGCCTTGGTCGAAATGATGGCATGAAGCGCAGTTCTCGCAGGCTCCCGCTGCCGTGGGAGCATGACAAAGCAAAGCTTGTGCAATGAGATTCGCAATTTTCTTCTTGCCGCTGCCAGAGGGACCCGTCAGGAGGATACAGGAATTGTCCTCTGTCAAAATAAGACCGGCTAAACGACTCTTGAGTGCAGATAAGCCTGTGATTCGGGAAAAGCCTCTATTGCGCTCAGATTTTTTCGAAGTGCTCGACATTAACTACGAAAACCGTAGCTCCGCCAATCTGAACTTCTACAGGCAAGGGCATGAAAGTTCCGCCCAATACGCTTGGCGTAACACTCGAGTTGACCACAGCCTTGCGACTCTAGGCATATTTGCGGATAATGCCCAGCAAAACATCCAGCAGATCATCTTCGACAACAGCCATCAGAGTAGTATTGCCGGATCTGAGGAAGCCGCCTGTAGAGTTTAGTTTTGTAACGCGCTGGCCGGCGCGGTTGATCTCTGATATAAGGCGCGGGCTGTCCTCGTCATTGATAATGGCAAAGATCAATTTCATAGAATTTCCCTCCTAACGCATTGTATGATCTGTTCGTAAGTATCATTCTTATCCGGCATCGATACCACACGGAAAACGCGCTCCGGCTCAGATGCCTGAATTTCCTGATATCCGGCTCTGACTTTGCCCCGGAAAGCCATCGGCTCCAGATCCAGACGATCGGACAGATTGTCTTTGGTTCTTTTGCCCAGTCTTTCCGCCAGTACTCCCAGATCGATATCTATCCAAATTGTAAGATCAGGTTTCGTCTCTCCGACAGCCGCTTCATTGACACGGTGTACAAA
>JAAZGH010000097.1 GCA_012511325.1 Clostridiales bacterium
ACAATTAGTATTGAAGCGTGTTCCCTACCGATTAGTTCTCAAAGAGCTGGATGTTCCTGCTGCTCGTGATATCGGACTTGTCCTTAAAGACAAGAAAACCGCTTCTTTAGCAGTCAAGCGGTTTCTTGATTATTTGCACTATAGATAATTCCGAGCCGGCAAGGATTAAGCAGAATACTGCTAATCCTCACTGTTCTAATCATCTGTCAGGGTTCTTTGATATACAGTCCAGGTATCCAGAATCAAAACAATGGCAAATAAGCCAATTACAGTAATCGCAGATACTTTCTGATTCATGGCGTCTAGATACGATTTAATAACAGCTATTTTTACAACATTGAAAAAGAAAAGCGCCGCTGAACCAAAGGCCAGCAGATTTGTCACAATATTGGCCGCAAATATAAGCTTATCCCAGCGGGGATGCACCAGGCGTACGATAGATTCAAGAATAATTACACTAAAAAAAATCATAATCCATGGCCATAAACCCTGCCAGTTAGGATTTGCTTGCACCAATACCTCAGAGATAAAACCGGAAGCAGAAACGGAAGCAATTCGGACCAGAAGCTCCGGCAGATACATCAGCAAGATCATTGCAAAAGCATTAATAAGCAAGGAAAGCACAGTTTTAACTCTGGAGATCCGATTTTTATCTGTCTGGCTTGGCATTAAATCAGCTACCGTCCATTCCTGGCCCTTGATAGGTATCTGCGTCTTATCCATGACCAGATACACAATGAATGTGATTAAAGATGCATACATAGTTGCTTCAACAATATCGTATTCTCTCAGGAAGACAATTTTCTCCATACAGCTGTTTAAAGTCACGGCAAAAAAAGCTATTGAAATAATCAGGTAAATAGCAATGGTAGCCCAGAGTATAGCAGGCAGAGTGCGCACAAACGATTTATAATAGACACCCTTCAGCAAACCTTTGCTTTTCCCAGCTTTTTTAGCCGCTAATTCCCGAGGATCGCCCAACTCATTGAGAACATCTTCTACAGCTTTAAACTCATGTATTCCCTGAGCCAGCTTAGTCTGATATAGCTCCTGAACTTCGTGTTCTAACTTATTTCTCTCTTCGGCACGAATTTCCTCCGGCCAACTCTTAGCATATCGATCTAAGTACCGCATCATAAGATCCTGAGCACTAATCTGCATCACAATCCTCCCAATATAAAATTTTGCGTGAAGCCATTTTATCAGTATTGGATCATTATTGATAGTTAATATAGGTAATTGCACCTGAATTATCTTCAAAATTTAGTGTGTTTTTATACATTACGTTGATTTGGTTCAATAATACTTGACCTTTTTTGATCTCAAACGTACGATAATCGACAATACAAAAGGAGAACCTTATGAGACAACGATCCAGCAGCTTCAACTTTTTTTGCTACCTGAGACGACGTCTGTAGTCGGGTTCACTCGGGATGCAGACGTACGTCTAGCATCCCGGTGGCTAAAAACCAGCCTTCCGGGAGACCGGAAGGGATCAAGTAATTGCCCGCCCGGTCAACAAAAATTGACCGGGCGGTTTTTATTCTCCGCAAGGGAGGAAACTATGAAAAAGCACTTAGTACTGATTTCTTTACTAGTAGCACTGGCATTGCTAGCCGGTTGTACTCAGTCCGCCAACAAGGCTGACTCTCAAGAAAAAGATCCGAGTCAAGAGATCAATGCGCCAAATGATGACACTGAACAAGTTGATGCAACTACCGATAGTGCCGGCACCACTGTCGTTGACAACAAAGTAATTAAAATTGGCATTTTACAGCTTATGGCTCATGAATCACTTGATTCTGCCTGTACAGGCTTTCTCGACCGCCTGGCGGAAACCGGCTATAGAGATGGAGAAAATATCTCTGTAATCATGCAAAATGCTTTCGGTGAACAGGCCAATCTCAAGAGCATGGCGGAAAAGCTTTTGCGGGAATGCGACTTGGTTCTGGCAATTACCACTCCTGCTGCACAAACAGTGGTAGGTTTGTCGCCAAGTATTCCTGTTCTCTTTACAGCCGTTACCGATCCGATAGATGCGGGATTGGTAGAAACACTGGAACAACCCGGGCGCGAAGTTACAGGCACCAGTGATCAAGCTCCCGTAGATCGCCAGATTGATCTCTTGCTCTCATTGAAAGAAATGTCACATATCGGTTTGATTTACAACGCCGCCGAGCCGAACTCCGTTTTACAGGCCGCAGAGGCCGAAGCTCAGATTGAGAAAGCGGGTAAGAAGGTAGTCGCAGTCACAGTAGCTTCTACAAATGATGTCCAGCAGGCAATGACAACATTAGTAACCAAAGTTGATGGCATCTACATACCTACTGACAATACAATGGCCAGTACAGCCGCGGCAAGCGGCATGATTGCGCAAGAAGCCGGGATCCCTATTGTAGCGGGTTCTATCGATCAGACTGCAGTGGGCGGAACCGCAACTATCGGCATCAGCTATTATGACTTGGGCAGGCAAACTGCTGACCAGGCTCTAAAAATACTGACCGGAGAAAAGAAAGCTTCCGAAATCGCGGTTGGTTTTGCGGATAATCTGGAATTATTCGTCAATCAAGAATATGCGGTTGCAATCGGGATTGATCCGGATTCAATAACAATTCCCTAAGGAGATTACACATGCTGAATATTATCCTCTCATCAGTATCTCAAGGTTTCCTTTGGGCAGTGATGGCGATAGGGGTATATATTATGTATCGCATACTCGACATCGCTGATTTGTCCGCTGAAGGCACATTCCCATTAGGCGCAGTAGTTGCCGCCAAAGCAATTGCGACCGGATTATCTCCCTGGCTGGCAATTGCTTTGAGCCTGATAGCGGGGATGATCACTGGAATTATAGCAGGATTCATACACACAAAGCTGAAAATACCCGGTTTACTAACAGGCATACTTGTCTTGACAGGACTTTATTCGGTTAATCTGCGAATTCTCGGTGCGCCAAATATAACATTGCTGGGGAAAGAGACAATCATCTCACAGTTGCGCACTATAGTGGACAATCGAAATGTTGCGGCTCTGATTCTGGGAACCACAATCACTTTGATTATTACGCTGATACTAATCCTCTTTCTGAAAAGCGAAGTAGGACTGGCCTTGCGGGCAACCGGCGCCAATGAAATTATGGCAGTTGCCAATGCAATCGCTACAGATTCAATGAAGATAATCGGTTATGCTCTGGCTAACGGAACTATCGCACTGGCCGGTGCTCTGCTAGCGCAAAATTATGGTTATGCTGATGTTGGAATGGGAATCGGAACCATAGTGATCGGGCTGGCCTCGATAATTATCGGTGAGAGATTGTTGGGAGCTTCTTCACTATTACGCTCATTACTGGCAGTCGTATCCGGTGCCGTTATTTATAGAATCGTAATCGATACCGTACTATATCTCGGTGTCAATCCTCAGGATATCAAGCTTTATTCTGCCATTGTACTCGCCATTGTGCTCTGGTTGGGCCACCGTACCAAGGAAAACAATTTGGGAAGGGGGAAATCTTATGCTGCTTAAACTTGATTCAGTCAAAAAAACCTTTTGCTCGCAGACAGTAAATGAAACTGCTGTTTTGGCCGACTTAACCTTTTATGTCGAAGAGGGAGAATTTATCTCTATTCTCGGCAGCAACGGCACAGGTAAATCAACTCTTTTGAATTTAATTGCCGGGATTGAACGTCCCGACGAGGGAGAAATAGAGTTTTGCGGCCAGAATGTATTGAAACAATCGCCTCGCAAGTTGGCCGCTGACATTGGACGAGTCTTTCAGGATCCCAAAAGCGGAACCGCGGGAAATCTATCCATTCAGGAAAATCTGGCAATTGCCTCCCGGCGCGGGAATAAAAACACTCTGCGTCGCGGCGTTTCTCCCCAAGCTAAAGCTAGCTTCAGGGACGCCCTGTCAGATCTTGGTCTTGGTTTAGAGGATCGACTTTCCACACCGGCAGGAGTTCTCTCCGGGGGACAAAGACAAGTCTTGACACTTTTAATGGCGACGATAAAAAAACCGCGACTGCTTTTACTTGATGAGCATACGGCAGCACTTGATCCTGCAACCAGCCAAATAGTATCGGAGATGACAGACCGCATAGTTAAACAATATGGGCAAACTACGCTTATGGTCACCCACAATGTCGATGCTGCAATAAAGTACGGCAGCAGATTGATCATGTTAAATCGAGGCCGGATTGTAGCTGATGTCAGAGGTAATGAGAAACAGTCCCTATGTAAGGATGAAGTGCTAGCACTTTATCATAATGAATTGGATTGGGAATAGCAGAAGCTCTAAGTCCGAATGATTGAGCAAAACAGGGGTCGTTCTAAAATAGAACAACCTCTGTTCTGCAAACAATGGTACCGTTGTTAATTCAAAATGCGAACAAGCTCAGAAATCTCTTTGATTTCTGGGCTTTGAACGCTCTCGGCGGCTTGAAAGTTTCCGGCCGGAATCAGTCTCCTGATCAGGAAAATCACGTCTGTCTCTTCTGCCGCCTGCTTTTCTATCCGGATCACTCTTAGTCCTGCCGCCGCTGGGATTTGATCTGGCACTGTCTCGCCGGTCACGTCGTCTGCCACCCTCTTCAGCGCCGGAATTCGCACTTTCCGGCTTTTCCATCAGATCCCGCATTGAGAGATTGAGTCTGCCTTGCGAATCAATCTCAGTTACAACAACCTTTACCGATTGTCCCGGTTCTACGGCATCTTCCACACGCTCAATCCGCTGCCACGACATCTTAGAAATATGTACCAGGCCTTCTCTGCCCGGCGCGATTTCCACAAATGCCCCAAAGGGCATCAGACGGGTTACAACTCCTTCAAATTCAGCGCCCGGTTCAGGATCAAGCGCTATTGCCTTGATCAATTTGATAGCTTCAGAAGCATTTTTCTGATTTGGGGACGATATGTACACATGTCCGACCGGACCATCCTCTTCAATATCAATCTCAGTATCAGTCTCTTCAGTTATCCGGCGAATCACTTTACCACCGGAACCGATAACTTCGCGTATTTTATCTGATGGAATGTCAATAATCTCAATTTTTGGAGCCCATTCCGAAAGTTCTGCTCTAGGCTCCGGAATTACAGGTAGAATCACTTCATCAATAATCTTATGTCTGCCCTGTCGTGTAATTTCTAAAGCGTCCCGAATCATATCATAGCTAAGGCCATCGATTTTAATATCCACCTGGATAGCTGTAATCCCGTCCTTGGTACCAGCTACTTTGAAATCCATATCACCGAAGAAGTCTTCAATTCCTTGAATATCAATAAAAACCAGATAATCATCTTCGTCCGCCTCATTTACAATCAAACCACTGGATATGCCAGCCACCGGCTTGGTAATGGGAACACCGGCAGCCATCAACGCCAGAGTTGAAGCACAGACTGCACCCTGCGAGGTAGAACCATTCGACATCGTAATTTCAGAAACATTGCGAATAGAATAAGGGAAATCGTCTTCAGACGGCAATACGGGTAGCAAGGCACGTTCAGCTAAGGCGCCATGACCAATTTCACGTCTGCCCGGCGAGCGATTGGGTCTGGCTTCGCCAACACTATAAGATGGGAAATTATAATGATGGATATATCGTTTCTTCTCTTGAATTGTCGTGCCGTCCAAACGCTGAGCATCAGATGGCGGACCAAGTGTAGAAATTGTTCGAACTTGTGTTTGCCCACGCTCAAGTAAGTCACAGCCGTGACCTCTGGTGATTATGTCTACCCGGGCTGAGAGCGGACGTATCTCATCCAAGGCTCGTCCGTCTACCCTGCGTTTTTCTCGAAAAAGATAGTCTCGAACAACATTTTTTTCTACAGCATCAAGGACATCTGAAGTCCAGACACCCCAATCATCATTAATCGAAACCAAGTGTTTTTCCAGCTCTTCCTTCAATTTTTTGAGGTTAAGATCTCTTACGGATTTGTCGGAGCTTAAAACGGCAGTTCTCATCTTATCCCAAAGGTATCCCCTGCCCTCTGCCAAAATTTCCTCGGGAACAGCAACAGATTCGTAGACAAATTTTTCCTTGCCTATTTCGTCTTGCATTGTCAGCAATAAGTGGCAGATGCCAATGATTTCCTGATGCCCCTTAATGATAGCCTGCATCATATCTTCTTCCGAAATTTCGCAGGCACCGGCTTCAATCATGCATACTTTTTCTTTGGTACCGGCAATAAAAAGATCCAAAGTGCTGGCCTCAGCCTGCTCCAGATTGGGATTAATAACAATCTCACCTTCTATCATTCCCACTTGTACTCCGGCAACAGGACCTTTCCAGGGGATGTCAGAAATCAGGATATCGGCTGCAGTACCAATTAAGGCTACTACCTGCGGGGTATTATCATGATCGATAGACAGGGCGAGGTTGCTGACCACAACGTCGTTGCGCAAATCAGCAGGAAATAAGGGTCTAATCGGTCTATCAACCGATCGTGCTATCAGGATTGCATTTTCTGATGGGCGTCCTTCGCGTTTTAGATAACCACCGGGTATTTTGCCCACCCCATACATTTTCTCTTCATAGTCCACTGATAGGGGGAAATAGTCGATACCCTCGCGCGGTGAGTCTGTTGCAGTTACAGTCGAAAGAATTGTCGTGTCGCCATAACGCACCAAAACAGCGCCATTGGCAAATTGAGCAAGCTCTCCCGTTTCCAGCAGCAATTTACGACCATTTAAGTCGTATTCAAACATTCTTTTTGTCATTCAATTTTCCTCTCTTCAAAATGTCACAGAAAATTATTGATCAACAAGATGTAGTAGGTAGATTCTGCATCGGTGCCCTTAGCATGACCAATGACGGTCCTCTTTGTTTGAAATAAGAACCGATGCACAATCTACGTCCCACATTCTGTTGTTCTCAACTTGCTTATCCAGAAAACCGGCGGGTAAACCGCCGGTTGCCTTTACTTTCTGATGTTCAATTTTGCAATAAGCTGACGGTAACGTTCAATATCTTTACTGGCCAGATAGTCGAGCAA
>JAAZGH010000098.1 GCA_012511325.1 Clostridiales bacterium
GCTGCCCTCTGAAATGAGAGCTATTGAGGGGGTTGAGGTAGCATTTCTTTTGCGTGAAGTCAGCGCTCCGGATGTGATCAAGATCAATATCAGATCTAAGGATTGTTTCGATGCTGCTGCTTTTGCTATTAAATATGGCGGCGGCGGACATGTCCGCGCCGCAGGTGTGACACTGAAAGGCATCAGTCTGGCTGAAGCTGAGGCTATGGTCATGCGCGAGGCCAGCGAGATTCTTCAGAACTGTTCCGAACCAGGTGCTAAGTGAAGCCGTCACAGATGGAAAGCGGTATTCTGCTGCTCGATAAACCGGCCGGCCTTACTTCATTCGGTGTTGTGGCGCGCAGCCGCAAAATGCTTGGTACTCGCCGTGTTGGCCATCTAGGCACATTGGATCCCTTTGCCACCGGCATTCTTCCCTTGGTCTTTGGCAAGGCAACCCGCCTTTCGCAATATTTGATGGAGCATGACAAGCGCTACCGGGTCACGCTGGAGCTGGGGCTTGCTACAGATACGCTGGATCGGGAGGGAAAGGTCGTAGGCGAAAAACAGTTGACTCCGGAGCACTTGCAGCATTTGCTGCAGGATGATTGCAAAATGATCAAACAGGCGGTTGCCGATCTGGAAGGCGCCAGAGAGCAAGTGCCGCCGATGTATTCCGCTGTCAAAATTGAAGGCAAACCCCTCTACAAATATGCGCGTCGCGGAAAAGATGTCAATAGGTCATCACGTCATATTGTAGTCTATCAGGCTAGCTTGCTGGGAGTGAGGAAGGGCAGGTCTTATTTGCGTCCAGAGAGTGAGACCTTAGTTTTGGATTTGATGATTTATTGCAGCAAAGGCACCTATATCAGAGTGCTGGCGTCTGAACTGGGACAAAAGCTGGGCAGTTTGGCTTATGCTGTGGCTTTGCGCCGCTTGGCAGTCGGCAGCTTTACGGTTGCGGAGGCGCTGGATCTGGCACAGGCAGAGGATCTGTTCTCTAATATATATCAGGCGGATCGCGCGGCCTGGTGTTCACATCTGGTACAGCAAGGACAGATACTGACGATGGCTGAGGCTATGAGTGAATATCCGTCCTATCGGCTTAACCGGGAGGAGGCGCTGGCCATCGCTGCAGGCA
Source organism: Clostridiales bacterium (assembly GCA_012511325.1). Classification (GTDB taxonomy): domain Bacteria; phylum Bacillota; class Clostridia; order Saccharofermentanales; family DTU023; genus UBA1046. The sequence continues at coordinate 1,121 of JAAZGH010000098.1, forward strand.
TGACGATTAGTTGCGATGCTCCGTTTACCGAACCGGAATGCCGGTCGGCAGCCGGGGCGGCGCAGCGGACCACGGAGGGGCGCCTTCGCCATGTTGTCTGTTTGCTTTGGCAGGATGATCTGCTGGCTGTAGGTTCTGTAGTTGAGCGAGGGCAGGAGTCTCTGATTAGGCCGGAGACAGTTTTTGTGACTCGTGCGGATATTATTTGAGAAGAATTGAGGTATTGTTGCTGATGAAGGTCTATCTTGCGGATGATGTCTGGCCGATTGAGTTTGAGCGCAGTGTAGCGCTTGGGACTTTTGATGGGGTTCATCTGGGTCATCAGGCTTTGATCCGGGCGTTGTTGGCAGATGCTGAGGAGACAGGGCGGATTCCGTCAGTTTTTACTTTTTCCGATCATCCTGACTTGGTCTTTAGAGATCGGGAGACATTCCCGGGACTGACTATGACTGTGGAGGAGAAAGTGAAAGTTCTGGCCGAGCTGGGGGTAGCGGAAGTGTTTTTGCTGCCTTTGGCGCCACAGATATATCGGCTGTCGGCGACGGAGTTTTTACGAGATCTGCTGCGGAGCAGGCTGAATGCCGGAATGATTGTGGTGGGGGAGGATGCCAGATTCGGTTCCGGCCGAAGCGGAGATACCGAATTCTTGTCTGCCTGGGGCAGGGAGAATGGAGTGAAAACTGTCATTATCGATGATCTGTACTGCGATGGAGAGAAGATTTCCAGCACGCGTATTCGCAGCCTGTTGCAGGCAGGGAGGTTGAAGCAAGCAGCCACGCTTTTAGGGAGAAACTTTGGTTTTAGGGCGGAAGTGCAGTCTCTGAGGAGTGTTGAAGACTCTGAGGGGATGGTGGAAATTGAACTGCGCTATCCGGCGGGAATTGTCGTGCTTCCTCCCGGGAGATATCCGGTGGAAGTTTTCCCGGACTTCGTAGGTTTTGAGCAAAGAGCCGGTTTGCCTTTGCTCTGGCAGACGGAACTTGAGATAGTTATAGCTAAAGGCGGCCCGCAACTGAGACTGCCGGTTCCTCTGGGCACGCATCCGGAAAATTCCGCTTTGTATCTGAGTTTTGCAGGTTCATAGTGATCTGGGCGCGGTCTTCGGATGGAAGTGGATCGCTTTATGGTAAAATTATTCTCTAATAAGGAGATAAACAGACATGGCTGATTATTTAGTTGATTTTCCCGGACTCGGTATTTTTGATCTGCCTATCAACCGCTCAGTGGTATCTTTCGAGCTCTTTGGGCGGCATATCAGTATCTACTGGTATGGTGTCATCATTGCCTTGGCCTTTTTGCTTTGCATATTCCTTAGTATGAAGCAGGCAAAACAATTCGGCATGACGAGTGACCAGATTGCAGATTATTTTTTGCTGATTATTCCTCTGGGGATGCTGGGCGCCAGACTGTATTATGTTGTTTTTCAGCGAGATACAACCGGTTGCAGTCTGAAAAATATTTTTGATACCAGAAGCGGCGGGCTGGCATTTTATGGCGGTGTGATCGGGGGAATCCTGGCCATCATTATTATGGCCAAATTTAAGAAGCACAAACTGAGCAGAATCTTTGATTTCTTCGTAGTCTATCTGCCTCTGGGTCAGGCGATCGGGCGGTGGGGAAATTTCTTCAACCAGGAGGCCTTTGGCGTTAATACGAATTTGCCTTGGGGCATGTACAGTAA
>JAAZGH010000099.1 GCA_012511325.1 Clostridiales bacterium
CAGGAGGAGTTTATTGCAGCGGCCATTGAAACGGATGCTGACGCAATCTTGGTTTCATCACTATATGGACACGGTGAGCTCGATGTCAGAGGCATGCGGGAGAAAGCCGATGAAGCTGGTCTGGAAGATATCTTAATGTATGTGGGCGGCAATATCGTAGTCGGTAAACAGCCCTTCGCCGAAGTTGAGAAACGCTTTAAGAAAATGGGCTTTGACCGTGTTTTTGCTCCCGGCACACCACCTGAAACAGATATTTATTATCTCAAGAAAGATCTCGGCCTCCTGGATGCGGCTGAGACTGAGACAGGCCGGCAGCCGGAAGCGGAAAATACCGGGAGAGAAGAACAGATATGAGCAATGTGCTCCTGATCGATTTTGGCAGTACCTATACTAAGTTGACCGCAGTGAATCTTGAGCGGGTCGTTGTGCTGGGCAGTTCGGCCGCGCATACCACAGTTAACACGGATCTGAATGACGGTCTTACGATAGCCAGGGAGAGGCTGGAGGCTATTACCGGGGAAATCGTCTATGAAGAGCAGTTGGCCTGCTCTTCAGCGGCGGGCGGCCTGCGGATGGCAGTGTCCGGTCTGGTGCCGGAACTGACAGCGGAAGCAGCCCGCAGTGCTGCCCTGGGAGCCGGCGCTAAAGTCGTAAAGCTTTATTCCCATGAACTGACAAATAGCGATTTGGCGGAGATTCTAACCATTGATCCGGAGATTTTCCTGCTGACCGGAGGTACGGATGGAGGCAACCGGAAAGTAATTCTTTACAATGCCGGGCGCTTGGCTGCTTCCGGTTTGAAATGTCCCATCATCTATGCCGGCAACAGGGCGGCGGCTGATGAGGCGGCAGATCTGCTGCGCTATCAGGATCTTATTATCTGTCCCAATGTGATGCCCAGATTAGGCGAGCTGAATATCGCACCTGTCCAGGATCAGATCCGTAAGCTGTTTTTAGACAGGATAGTGCAAGCTAAGGGTCTGTCCAAAATTGAGCAACTGATTTCCGGCATCATGATGCCGACGCCTCAGGCTATGCTCAAGGCTATGACGCTTCTGGCCACCGGTACGGAGCGCGAGACAGGTATCGGCGATCTGATGGCCATCGATCTGGGCGGCGCCACTACCGATATCTATTCCATAGCTGATGGTTCTCCGGTTTCCGGCAGTACCGTTATCAAAGGTTTGCCCGAACCTTATGCCAAGCGGACGGTAGAGGGGGATATCGGCATGAGATATGGACTCTCCGGTATTGTTGATGAAATTGGCATCAGCCGTTTGTTGGAACTCTCGCAATTGGACAGAGCGCAGTTTGAATACTGGTGCCGGGCTTGCCATGATGATCCTTCCCTCTTGCCGCTGCAACAGCAAGTCCAGGCATTTGATTTTGCCCTGGCCGGCATGGCCGTCAAGATAGCTACCGGGAGACACGCAGGCAAGTTGGAAGAATTCTATACACCTATGGGTGCGGCTTACGCCCAGACAGGCAAGGATCTGAGAAATGTCCGCACGATTGTAGCGACCGGCGGCTCTTTGATCTATGCGCCTAGACTTAAAGAAATACTGAACTTTGCCTTATATGATCCGCAGGAACCGGGCTCGCTCAGACCGGAACGGGCGAGCTTTCTTGTCGATCGCAAATACCTGCTCTCAGCGATGGGAGTACTGTCAGAAAAGGATCCGGATACCGCATTAAGAATCATGAAAAAGGAGCTTACCGATGAGTGATCTCACAGCCAAAAAGCTTAGTATGGACGAATTTACCGCCATTCAAGCTGAAATCCTAACCCAATGGCCTACCGGACGGGATGTGGATTTTGCCGAAGCAGTAGCATACCATCAGTCACTGCCGGCGAACAAAATTTTCAGTCGGAAACTGAACCAGGCGAAAACAGACGGCACCACTTTGATTCAACCACGTGCCGGAGTTGCGCTAATCCCGCAGCATGTTAAATTGCTTACATATCTGCAGGATGAGGGTGAAGCGGACCTGCTGCCAACGACGATTGACAGCTATACACGCCAAAATCGATACAAAGAGGCAGAAATCGGGATCGAAGAATCTGTCCGCGAGAACAAGTCGATGCTGAACGGTTTTCCGGCAGTCAATCATGGCGTCTTCGGCTGCCGGCAAATTATCGACAATCTCGATATTCCGGTTCAGATCAGACATGGCACGCCTGATGCCAGACTCCTGACGGAAATTGCATACGCCGGCGGTTTTACCAGTTATGAAGGCGGAGGCATTTCCTACAATATTCCCTATGCCAAGTCGGTGCCTCTGGAAACTACGATCAGGGACTGGCAATATGTTGACCGGCTGACGGGGCTGTATGAAGAAGCCGGTTGCCCGATCAACCGTGAGCCGTACGGACCTTTGACGGGAACTTTGGTACCGCCGTTTATTTCCCATGCCGTGGCGATAATAGAGAGCATTCTGGCGGCCGAGCAGGGTGTCCGCAATATTACCGTGGGCTATGGACAATGCGGCAATCTGGTGCAGGATGTCGCTGCTATTCAGACTCTGCAGTCATTGACTGACGAATATCTGCACCGCTTCGGCTATGGCAATGTACAGGTTACCACTGTGCTCCATCAATGGATGGGAGGCTTCCCGCAGGATGAGGCCAAAGCTTATGCGGTGATTGCCTGGGGCAGTGCGGTAGCGGCTCTGTCCCATGCCACTAAAGTTATTGTTAAAACACCGCATGAGGCTATGGGCGTTCCCACCAAAGAGGCTAATGCCGCCGGTCTCAGGACCACACGGCAATTGATTTCCATGTTGGGTGAGCAAAGTCTCAATACCTATAGCCTCAAAGATGAGAAAGTAATCATAGCCGCGGAAACAAGAGCAGTTGTAGACCGGGTGCTGGAACTGGGCGAGGGCGATGTAGCAAGGGGGGCCATCCGTGCCTTTGAGGCCGGTGTTCTGGATATTCCTTTTGCGCCCAGCCGTTTTAATGCCGGCAAAATGCTGCCTGCCCGGGACAATGATGGCTGTATCCGTCTCTTTCATCCCGGGAATGTGCCTTTACCGCCTGAACTGCTTGATTTCCATCAGCAGAAGATAGAAGAGCGGGCTCATTATGAGAATAGAAAAGCATCGTTTCAGATGGTTATTGATGATGTCTATGCCATCAGTAAAGGGCGTCTGGTCGGACGTCCGCGCTGATGAAATAACTGAAAAAATAAAAGCGAGAATATAAGGAGAACACAAATGAAAATTAAAAAAATGGTCTGTTCCCCAGGTTTAACCGGATTTTTCTTCGACGATCAGCTGGCAATTAAACGTGGCGCTGTAGCTGACGGAGCCAACTATATCGGTCAGCCTATGACACCTGGTTTTACAACGGTGCGCCAACCCGGCGAATCGATCGCTGTCATGTTGCAGTTAGAGGATAATCAGATCGCCTGGCCAGATTGTTGCGCAGTACAATATTCCGGCGCCGGCGGCAGAGACCCGCTGTTCCTGGCTGCTGATTATATACCGATTATCTATGAACATGTTGCTCCGCACTACGAGGGCAGAGAAATCACTACTTTCCGTGAAATGGTGGAAGAGCTGGACGAGATCAGAGTAAACGGCAAGAAGCTCCATACCGCTATCCGCTACGGGGTCAGCCAGGTTCTGCTGCATGCGGTCGGCCTCAAGAATAATAAGCTGATGTGTGATGTCATTGCTGAGGAATATGGTCTGACCGTGACCAATAAAATGATTCCGATTTTCGCTCAGTCGGGTGATGACCGCTACAACAATGCGGACAAGATGATTATCAAGGGCGTTCCTGTCTTGCCGCATGCTCTGATCAATAATGTTGAGACAAAATTAGGCAAAAAAGGCGAGTTGCTGGTGGATTATCTGCAATGGCTGGTCAAGCGCATCAGGCAGCTCAGACCGGAAGCATCTTATCAGCCGGTTATCCAAATTGATGTCTACGGTACGATCGGTCAAGCCTTCGGAACACACAATATCAGTGGCATGGCGGACTATCTGGAAGTGCTGGAAGAAACCGTCAAGCCATTCAAGTTGCGGATCGAGGGTCCGATGGATGCCGGCGACCGCGACACTCAGATCAAATGTCTGGCCGAGCTTACCGCCGAAGTAGACAGCAGAGGTCTTGGTGTGGAGCTGGTGGCTGACGAATGGTGTAATACCGTGGAAGATGTTCGCGCTTTCACCGATGCCAGGGCAGGGCATATGATCCAAGTCAAAACGCCGGATCTGGGCGGGCTGAATCATACGATCGAGGCTATACTCTACTGCAAGGAAAAGGGCATCGGAGCCTATCAGGGCGGCACCTGCAATGAGACGGATCGCTCAGCCATGATCTGCGTGCAGGTCGCTATGGCGGTCCAGGCTGACCAGATTCTGGCTAAGCCCGGCATGGGAGTTGATGAGGGGATCATGATTGTCTATAAC
>JAAZGH010000100.1 GCA_012511325.1 Clostridiales bacterium
CGTCTGCCGTGTTCAGATCGTCGGACATGCCGCGTTCCCATTCGGCTTCGGCTTTGGCTGCCGCTGCGGCCAGCGCCTTTTCCGCGGCTTGTGCCTGAGGGCCTGCAGCCTCGGCGGGCGCGCCTGCCGAGACATGTTTCAGATTATCGACACTGTTGGTAATGCGTTGCCAGGAGTTGACAGCGGCATCCAGCAGATCCTTTTCAAAGTTGATCGGCATTCTGTAGTGGGCCTGCAGCATGAAGAAGCGCAGAACCATCGGCGGATATTTTGCGGTCAGATCGCGGACCAGGAAGAAATTGCCCTTGGATTTGGACATTTTTTCTTTGTCTATATTGATAAAGCCGTTGTGCAGCCAGTAGCGGACAAAGGTTTTGCCGGTTGCGCATTCACTTTGGGCGATCTCATTCTCATGATGGGGGAAGACCAGGTCCACACCGCCGCAGTGCAGATCGATGGTTTCGCCGAGGGTTGCTCTGGTCATGGCCGAGCACTCGATATGCCATCCGGGGCGACCGTCGCCCCAGGGAGACGGCCAGAAAGGCTCTCCTTCTTTCTTAAATTTCCAGAGCACAAAATCCAGAGGGCTCTTTTTGTCTTCTTTGCCGCCAACACGGTCGGAAGCGCCTGCCAGCAGGTCTTCCACATTCTTGCCGGACAACTTGCCGTAGTTGGGATTCTTGGCGATTTCAAAATAGACGCCGTCGGAGGAGACATAAGTGAAGCCCTTTTCTTCCAGCATTTGAATCAGCTCGATAATATCCTCTATGCTCTCGGTAGCCCGGGGATAGATATCCGCCCGGCGGATATTGAGCGAATCGGCGTCTTTGAAATATTCCTTGATCATGCGGTTTGTGAGTTCTGAGATCGCGGTATTTTCTTCATGGGCCCGGTTGATTACCTTGTCGTCAATATCCGTGAAGTTTTGCACATAAGTGACTTTATAGCCGCTGTGTTCCAGATAGCGTCTCAGGGTATCGAAAGTTATGAAAGGGCGGGCGTTGCCGATATGGAAAAAGTCATAGACCGTAGGTCCGCAGACATATATTTTGAAATGATTTTCTTCCAGCGGGGTCAGTTCTTCTTTTCTGCGCGTTAAGGTGTTATATACTTTCATTTTTATTGTCTCCTCGCAATATACAAGACCCGGAATGCCGTCCCCCTCGATTGACGCCCAGCATTTCGCCAGGTGGGTGCCCTGCGGCGGTCTTAGATCATCCACTCTAAGGCGGTTCGATCCTATTCCACACTAACCCGGACTCCCTTTTATGTCATGGTGGCTCAATATGAGGGGTATCGAACATCCCAGGCAAGTATATTTTAGCACAAACGCTGCTGCCCTGCCGATTTAGGTCGCAGATGTAAGATTTGTTCTCTGAGCTGCTGCCGGAGATCCGTGTTAAAATGGTTTTTATCAGGCATCATATGCGGTAAAGGAAATAATTTCTTGTCGGAAGTTGAACAGCAACAGAGAGTCAATCCGGCATTTGATCTGTTGGATGAGGATAAGCGCAGGGCTGTTCTACGGCCCCGGCAGTATACACTGCCCTATATGCTGAGATTCATCTCTAGTCCGGTGCTCAAAAGCCGGCGCATTGTCCTGGCCGGACTGGGTTATGCTGTCAGCAGCGGCTTATTGCCGGTTCTGGCCTCCTTTATTGTCTATTATTTGACCATGATTCTGCAAAGTCCGGCGGGCGACTTGGAGACGCTTCTGCTTTATGCCGGGGGCTATGCTGTTTTATTCATTATTTTGTCAGTGCTGGCCACGAATTTGCTCAACCGCAATTACAATTTTTTTATGGAACTGCGGATCGGCTATATGAATCAGGCTTTGCGCCGGTATATGCTGATGGACCTGGGGCTTTTTGAGAATTCGGCCTTTCTGGACGAGATCGGCAAATGGTCCTGGGCTTTATCCAGTAATAATGCCGGTCTGGAGGGCACCTGGCATAAGCTGTTCGAGCTGGGCGGCACTGCTGTGTCGGTTCTTCTGCTGGGGCTTCTGCTGTCTTGGCAAAGCCCTGTGATCATGCTGGCAGGTATCGCCTTCGTCATTGTCTATTATTTCATTCAAGCCAATATCGCCAGGTATAAATATGAGCGCCGGGAAGAACAGGTCAGGCTGGCCCGCAGGCTGGGCCGGCTCTCCGATCTGGCCGCGGATTTCCGTTACGGCAAGGATATGCGCTTATTCAGGATTTACGGTTTGTTTAGATCTGCTTTCGACAGTTTGACAGTATCCTTCGAAAAGTTTCTGCGCTTATTTCATGCGCGCGAGTTTCAGCTTTCTTTCGCCGGGTCTTTGTCTTTGCTGCTGATTGATGTCGTGAGCTTTTTTATTCTCAGCTCCAATTTAGTCGCGGGCGCCATTACTTTGCCGCAATTTCTGATGCTGATTACAGCAGTGACTTTATTTGGCCAGCAGATGCTGGTGTTAGCCGAAGGCTTTGCCTATGTCAAGCGGGATATGTTGTATTTTGCTGACACTATGAGCTTTCTGCAGGCTGACCTGCGAACATCGGGCGGCAGCGGACAGATTAATATCGGGGATGGGATTGAGATCGAGTTTGAGCAGGTGTCTTTTTCCTATCCCGGCGCCGATCAGCAAGTGCTGACGGATCTTAATCTCAAGATCGGAAAAGGTGAAAAAGTGGCTTTGGTCGGTGTCAACGGCGCCGGTAAAACCACACTGGTTAAACTGCTGACGGGACTGTATCAGCCGACACAGGGGCGTATTTTATTTAACGGTACGGATATTTCAACTGTGCCGCAGCAAGAGCTCTTTCCTTTGTTCTCTGTAGTTTTCCAGGAATGCGAGCCTTTGGCGCTGACGGTAGCCGAGATTGTCGCCGGCACTGATGAGGGCATCGACAGAGAGAGAGTTGTAGCGGCGCTTAAGGCTGCGGGACTGTGGGATAAAGTGAGCACTTTCCCGCAGGGTATCGATCAGCCCTTGCTGAAATATGTGACGGATGAGGGCAAAATTCTGTCCGGCGGCGAGAATCAGAAATTGGCCATTGCCAGAGCCTTGTACCGCAAGGATAGCCGGGTGATGGTGCTGGATGAGCCGACCGCGTCCCTGGATGCCTTGGCGGAAACTAAAATCTATCAGGATCTGGAGCGAATCCTGGCAGGGCGGACAGCATTTTTCATATCGCATCGTTTGGCTTCAACCCGCTTTTGTGATCGGATTGCTCTTCTGGACGGCGGGCGGATTAAAGAGCAGGGCACGCATGAAGAACTGATGGCTCTAGGCGGCCTCTACCGGGAGATGTTTACCGCCCAGAGCAAATATTATCGGGAGCGGGAGCAAAACAGCAAGCAGCGGTCGGAGCAAAATAGCGAGCGACGGGCGGAGCGAAACGGCAAGCGGCTGGCGGAGCAGTTGCCGAATGGGGAATTGGGAAGATGAAAAAAGCACCGGCCGCCGCCCAGAAAAATACTGCCGATATTTCTTCATTCAGAATTTTAAAAGTTCTCTTCTCACTGCTCTTTGCTTTGGACAAAAAATACTTTTTCATTATTGTCAGCAATTCGCTGTCCGGCAGCGCGCTGTCGATTTTTATGATTTACATTCCGCTGGTTTTCATTCAGGGCTATCAGGCAGGTTGGGGATTGCCGCATTTCGTATCGGCGCTTTTGCTGATCTGCCTGGTGCGCTATCTGCTTTTGCAAACGCGGGAATGGCTGAAAAAACAGGCCAATATCCGCTCGGAGCTGTTTAATGAAAAGGTAACTCAGGAATTTGCCTCCAAAGTAATGCGGCTTGATTATGCCAAGCTTGAAGATACGGAAGTCCTTGATCTGAAGGAGCGGGCGCTGTTCCCGATCGTCTCATACGGAGGGATTTATGCACTCTGGGAATGGTTTACCGATCTCCTGGCTGCCCTGATCACTTTGCTGGGAGTACTGACCATCTTGCTGCTTTTCAGCTACTGGTTTGTACTTGCCCTGTTGTTGCTGGCTATAGTCAACCTGATCCTGCTCAAGCAGTTCACGCTGGTGATGCAGGAAGTGCAGCAAACGATTATTCCGATCAACAGGCGCTATGGCTATTATGTCAATATTGCCACCAATCAGGATTTTCAAAAGGAATTCCGCATTTACGGCATGAATGAAATCCTTGAGCGCAAAATTGAATACTTTACGCTCGAAATGTCCTCATGGCTGAAAAATATTTATGTAGCTCAGGCCAAGGCGGAATCGAAAGTTGCGGTGGTTAACGGGCTTACTCGTTTTATCACCTATGGTTATGCAGCTGTTCGCGTCTTGACATCAAGTTTCGGTTCCAAGATCGGACTTGGTCAGTTCACGGTGATTATCGGCGCGGCCGAGAGCTTTTCCGCTTCGCTGATGGCCGGCGTCAAAGCGGTTTTACAGTTTATTCAGTATTTGCATCATCTGCAGCCTTTCGCCCGCTTCATGCTCTTGCCTGAAGCCGGTCAGCAGGAAGGCGATTTGCAACCCTCAGCTCATGAGTCACTGACTTTTGAGCATGTAACCTTTGTTTATCCGGGCACCGACAAAGTCATCCTGGATGATATTTCCTTTACTATTAACCGGGGAGAAAAAATCAGCATAGTAGGCTTGAATAATGCCGGCAAAAGCACTATTGTCAAGCTGATCTGCCGCCTGTTTGAGCCGACCGCAGGCAAAATTCTCTGGAACGGCGCGGACATCAGAGATTACAAGTATGAGGCTTATCTGCAGCAGCTATCCTGCGTGTTCCAGGATTTCCAGCTCTTTCCTTTCAGCATTTTCGCCAATATCGCGCCCCGGCGGGATGAGTCCGATCAGGCAGCCAGGGCTAGGGTGCAAGAGATCCTGGCTGAAGTTGATCTAACGGATAAAATCTCGGAATTGCCGGCAGGCATTGATACAAAACTGGACAAATCTCTCTATGAAGATGCCACGGATCTTTCTGTCGGGCAAAAGCAAAAGATCGCCATTGCCAGGGCTATCTGCAAGGAAGCTTCGCTGGTAATTCTTGATGAGCCCACCGCTGCTCTTGACCCGCTGACCGAAAGCGAAATCTATGAACATTTCAATCAACTGACCAGAGAAAGTACGACGATCTTTATATGACATAGGATGAGTTCTTCAGTCTTCTGCGACAGGATTTTGCTGATCAATGACGGTAGGGTCGCCGCCTATGACAGTCACGAAAAGCTGATGCAAACTGACAATCTGTATCGGCAATTATTTGAAGCACAGGCTCAGCACTACCGCAAATAATTGTTTGTCGTTGATTGTCGTCTGTTGCAGATGTTTCACAAGTTTCATATTTTTACTTTACAATGTATATGTGATAAACTTCTTAAGCATTTATTAGAAGAATAGCTATCGACTGATAGATTAGCTAATGGAGGACTTGATGACGTCAACAGTTGAGAAAAAGGAACAGAATATGGTGCAGTTCACCATCACAATTCCCAAGGAAGAATTTAAAAAATCACTGATGTCCGCTTATCGCAAAAATATTAAGCGCTTTAGTGTCCCGGGTTTCAGAAAAGGCAAAGTCCCGTATCCGATCGTGGTCAATTATTATGGCGAAGGCGTTTTGTATGAGGATGCGATCGGCTTTGCGGTTGATCCCGCTTATAAGGAGGCGCTTGCCGAGCATGAGATTGAGCCGTTCTCGAGCCCTGAGTTGGAAATTTTGGAAATTGACGGGGAAAACGGCCTGGTCTTTACGATTGATGTCGCGGTCAAGCCGGAAGTGGTTCTGGGCGAGTATAAAGGCATCACGGCCTATCGTCCTCCCGCGGAAGTTACTGAAGAAGAAATGAGTCAGGAGATCGAGCGCGAGCGTGCCAAGGTCGCTCGCCTGATTACTGTTACAGACCGCCCGGTAGAGAAGGGCGACACGGTAAATATTGATTATGAAGGCTTCAAAGACGGTGTTGCCTTTGATGGCGGCAAGGGCGCCGGCTACGATTTGAAGATAGGTTCCGACACCTTTATTCCCGGCTTCGAGGAAGGTCTGATCGGCAAAGAATCCGGCCAGGAGCTGGATCTCGAGCTTTCCTTCCCGGAAGAATATCATGAGAAGAGTCTGGCCGGCCAGCCGGTGGTCTTTAAAGTCAAAATCAATAATATAACGACCAAGGAGCTGCCCGAGATTGACGACGAGTTCGTCAAAGATATCAGTGAATTCGATACGCTGGAAGAATATAAAGCGGATTTGCATGAGCGCCTGCTCAAGGCTGCCAATGCTTCCGCGGATGCGGAATTCGAAGACAATCTGCTGGCAGCTTTAGTCGAGACCAGTGAAATCGATGTTCCTCATGTTATGATCCATGACGAAATCGATCGCATCGTGGATGAGCAGCGCAACCGGATGCGTTATCAAGGCATCGAGCTGGAACAGTATCTGGAATATGCCGGCACCTCGCTGGATCAATTCAGACTGCAATTGCATGATACGGCGCTGAATCGCATCAAATCCCGCTTAGTCATTGATAAAATAGTCGAGACTCAGGATTTTGAGGCCACGGATGAAGAAGTCGATGCCGAAATCAAGAGCATGGCAGCGATGTACGGCTTCGAGGAAGATAAATTCAGAGAGAGTTTTGCCCCTGAATCCGATTATATCAGGAGTACAATCAGAAATAATAAGGCAGTCACTTTCCTGCGTGAGAATGGTATTGCCACTGATGTCAAGCCGGCATCCGCAGAAGATGACGAATTGGCGGAGGACTTGGCGGATACCGGGGCAGAAACAGCTGATGCCGCGGATCAGGTCGCTGACTCCGATACCGGAAACAACGAAGATTAGACCGGCGATCCCGATAATTACTGAAATAGAGAATGCGAGAAAAGATTATGTATAACACTAATCCCTTTTTACAGAAACAGCCAAGTGAATCCGAGCTGAAAAACAAACAGTCGCGAATGAACCTGGTTCCGATGGTCATAGAGCAGACTAACCGCGGCGAGCGCTCATATGATATTTTCTCCCGCTTGCTCAAAGAGCGGATAATCATCTTGTCTGATGAAGTAAATTCCGTGACGGCCAGTCTGGTAACCGCCCAACTGTTGTTCCTGGAAGCGGAAGACCCCGACAAGGATATCCAGCTCTATATCAATAGCCCCGGGGGCGAGATTGCTTCGGGCTTTATGATCTATGACAC